>CAYWTU010000038.1:0-12980 GCA_964461275.1 uncultured Pirellulales bacterium
CTGCCGACGTCAGCGAGCACGGCAAGCCGTACTTCATTGAGGCCCGCACCTACCGGTTTCGGGCCCATTCGATGTACGACGCCGAGTTGTACCGCAGTAAGGACGAAGTCGAGCAATGGCGGCAACACGACCCGATCGCCGCTTGGCAGGCCCGGCTGCAACGGGCCCAGTTGCTGACCGACGAGGAGCTTGCTGCGCTCGAGACGGAGGTTCGGCGAGAGGTGGACGAAGCGGTGGCATATGCCGAGGCCGGCCCGTGGGAGTCGGCCGACGACTTGACCAAAGACGTCTACACGCCGGTGGCGCCATGACGCGGATGACCTATCGCGAGGCGATTCGACTGGGCTTGCGCGAGGCGCTGGCCGGCGACGGGCGTGTGTTCCTGATGGGCGAAGACGTGGGCCGTTATGGCGGGGCCTTTGCGTGCAGCAAGGGCCTCGTGCAGGAATTCGGCGAGACGCGGATTCGTGATACGCCGCTGTCGGAAGGGGCGATCATGGGGGCCGGCGTGGGCGCGGCGCTGGGCGGGTTGCGGCCGATCGTCGAGATCATGACCGTCAATTTCAGCCTCTTGGCGCTGGACCAGGTGGTGAACAACGCGGCCACGCTGCGCCATATGTCGGGCGGTCAGGTGAGTGTGCCGCTCGTCGTGCGCATGACCACCGGCGGAGGTCGTCGGGTTGCCGCGCAGCACTCCAACAGTTTCGAGGGTTGGTACGCCCACATTCCGGGCATCAAAGTGTTGGCGCCGGGAACCGTCGAGGACGCCCGGTTTATGCTTGGGGCGGCTCTGCTCGAGCCCGACCCGGTGTTTCTCTTCGAGCACATCATGCTCTATCCCATGGAAGGCGACGTGGACGAACAGGGGCCGCGCGAATCTCCCTGGCAGGCTGCGGTCCGCCGCAGCGGAACCGACCTGACGCTCATTACGTTCGGCGGCACGCTGCCCAAGGCACTAGCGGCCGCCGAAAGCTTGGCGGCGGAGAACTTCAGCGCCGAGGTTGTCGATCTGCGTTGTCTACGCCCGTTGGACATTGAGACCGTGTTGGCTTCGGTAAACAAAACCCACCGGGCTCTGGTGGTCGAAGAGGCGTGGCGGACCGGCAGCTTTTCCGCTGAGATCAGCGCCCAGATTATGGAGCAGGGGTTCTACGCGCTCGATGCGCCGGTGGCCCGACTGTGCAGCGGCGAGGTGCCGATCCCCTACGCCAAACAGTTGGAAGACGCAGCCCTGCCGCAGGCGGCGACCATTGCCGTTGCCGCCCGAGAGCTGGTGAGTCATCATGGCTGAATTCTTGATGCCCAAGCTGGGCGCCGACATGACCGCCGGAAAGCTCGTCGCCTGGCGCAAGAAGCTGGGCGACCCGGTGCGGCGCGGCGACATCGTGGCCGAAGTGGAGACCGACAAGGGGATTATCGACGTCGAGTCGTTTCAAACCGGGGTGCTCACCAAGTACCTAATCGAGCCCGGCCAGATGGCGCCGGTGGGTACGCCGCTGGCCATTATTCAAGGCGACGGCGAAACGCAGGCGGTGCAATTTGCGGCGGCGGAGGCAACGCCAGCAATAGCGCGGGCTGCGGCGCTGCCGTTAACCGCTGCCGTGTCGACAGCCACGGTGCGCGTGGCGATCTCCCCGGCCGCCCGCCGTTTGGCCCGAGAGTTGGGCGTCGATTCGAGCACCGTGAAGGGAACCGGACCGCACGGCGCCATCTCGCTGGACGATATCCGAGCGGCCGTGAAGGGGCCGGCCGCGCCGACGCGACCGGTCGTTGCGCAGGCTCCGCCTCCGCCTGCGGTTGCTTCCTCGGCTACGATAGACCGTGCGGCCGCGATGCGGCAGGCGATTGCCGCCGCAATGAGTCGCTCCAAGCGCGAAATTCCACACTATTACCTCAGCACCACGATCGATCTCGACCGCACCGTGACTTGGGTGGCCGAGCAGAATCAGCGGTTGCCTATTGCCGAGCGGCTGCTGTACGGCGCGGTCTTGCTCAAGGCCACGGCCCTGGCCCTCCGCGAGTTGCCTGAGTTCAACAGCAGCTTCCAGGATGGCCGTGTGGTGGAGAATCCCCAGGTCCACATCGGCGTAGCCATTTCGCTTCGCCAGGGGGGACTGATCGCCCCGGCGATCCACGACACGGCGGAATTGTCGGTAACGGACGTGATGCGCAAATTGAAAGACCTGGTTCAACGGGCGCGCACCGGCGCCCTGCGCAGTTCGGAACTGAGCGATCCGACGATCACCGTTACCAGCCTGGGTGAACAAGGAGTGGAGAGCCTGTACCCCGTCATTTATCCGCCGCAGACGGCCATCGTCGGCTTCGGAAAAGTCGTAGTCCGGCCGTGGGTGGTGGACGGGCAGGTCGTACCGCGACAGGTGATCACCGCCACGTTGGCGGCGGACCACCGCGTCACGGACGGTCACCGCGGGGCACGGTTCTTGGCCAAAATGGATGAGCTATTGCAGGAGCCAGAGAAACTATGACCCCCGACGAAATCCGCACCGCGGTTCTGAACGCCCTGAGCGGTGTCGCGCCTGAGGCCGACCTCGGTCGGCTGCGGCCCGACAAACGACTGCGCGATCAGCTCGACATCGATTCGATGGACTTTTTGAATTTCATCCTGGCCATCCATAATATCCTGGGGGTCGAGATTCCCGAAGCCGACTACGGCAAGCTGGCCACGCTGGACGACTGTTTGAAGTATTTGGCCAGTCGCGGCGAGGCGGCCAAGCAATCGCCATAGGCAGTGCGCTGCCGTGGCGATGTATCAGCGATAACGCTGGGCGAACATCGAAAGTGATTTGAAGACTATGTTTTCCCCCATCGCCGCCGCCACCGGCTTACATCGCCACGTACTGATCGTATTGGCGATTGCCTTGGCGGCGCTGGTCGCGGGAACGGTCGTTCGTTTTACGGTGACGTATCGCGACGAAGCCCAGCGGCGCCAGCGATTGGCCAGCTTGGGGACCTGGTGGACGCTGTTTCTGGTGTTGGCATGCGCGATGGCGATCGGCCGCTACGGAGTGGTGGCCCTATTTGCGGCAGCCAGTCTGCTGGGACTGCGCGAGTATCGTCGGCTGGTCGCGGCGCGCATCGACGACCGACTTTGGTGGTGGGCCCTGGCAGCGGCGCCGGTTCATTACTGGTTCACCGCACGCGGCGAGTTGGGACCGTTTTGGACCTTCATTCCGGTTTGGGTGCTGGGCGTGTTTCTGGTGCGGTTGGTCGTGGGAGCGGAAATTGCACGGTTCCTGGAAACAACTGGCATTGTCTTTCTGGGACTGATGATTCTGGTGTTCCTGCTTTCCCACGCCGCGCTGATCGTGAGCCTGCCGGTGGTTCCCGACAGCGTCGGCGCCGGGGGGATGGGACTATTCTTGTATCTGGTCATCCTGACGGAATTGAACGATATTGCCCAAGCGCTCTGGGGACGCAAATTCGGAAAACATGCGATTACGCCGCGCGTGTCGCCGCATAAGACCTGGGAGGGCTTCTTGCTCGGCGCCTCGACGACCGTCGTCTTGAGTCTGATCTTGGCCCCGTGGCTGACGTCGCTAACAACCTGTGGGTTGCAGTTTGGCGGCCGCCTGTGGCAAGTGCCGTACCTGCCGGCGGTATTGGCGCCGCTGCTCGTCGCCTGTGGCGGATTCTTTGGCGACGTGACCATTTCGGCCATCAAGCGCGAGGTGGGTGTGAAAGACAGCGGCCGGCTGCTGCCGGGCATGGGCGGCATCTTGGACCGCATCGACAGCTTGACGTTCACCGGACCTTTGTTGTTCTACTTTGTATATATCTGTTGTGTGTAAGGCGCCCCGTGACCGGTGACCACCGCAGCGGCAATCCAGAAATCGGCGGCCAGGTGGCATCGTCTGCGACGCCGCCTCGGCAGCATATCGCCAATCTCCCCAACTTGCTGTCTGGCATTCGCTTCCTCGGGGCGTTTGTCATCGTCGGCATGGCGCTGTCGGGATTGGGGTCGTACCTGATTCCGGCGATCGTCGTGCTCATGCTTACCGACTGGTTCGACGGCAAGATCGCCGTCCGCCTTCATCAGCAAACCGCCTTCGGCGCTCGACTCGACAGCTTGGCCGACGTGTCGTTCTATTCGGCCGCCCTGTTCGCCATGGCCTGGCTGCACGCCGACTTGGTGCTGGCCGAGTTGGGCTGGTTGCTTCCCGGCATGGCAGCGTACCTGGTCAATTCGGGGCTTGGGCTGGCCCGCTTTGGGCACATTCCCACCTATCACACCCGCGGGGCAAAGGTTGCCTGGCTGCTATGTACCGTGGCGATCTTGGGCGTCTTGGGCGCCGGCCAGGGATGGCCGCTGAGGGCGGCTGGCGTGTGGGTGCTGCTGGTGAACCTCGAGGCCATTCTGATCACGTTGACGCTGCCGCGCTGTGAGGTGGATGTGCCGTCGTTGTACCACGCGGTCAAACTTCGTCGGGCCTTCTTAGAGTTGTCAAGCGCGCCGCAAGGCCAGCCGCCCAGTGCCGCTGGGAGGCCGTAATGCTCACCCTGTTGCACATCTCCGACTTGCACTTCGGTCCGCCGTATTTGCCCCACGTGGGCCAGGCGGTGTTGCGGATCGCCCCTCGGTTGCAACCCGACGTCATCGTGGTGAGCGGCGACCTGACCCAGCGGGCCACCGCGGCCCAATTCCAAGAGGCCAAGCAGTTCCTAGCCGCGCTCCCCGCCGTTCCGCAAATTGTGGTGCCGGGAAATCATGACGTGCCGCTGTATCGCGTGGCGGAGCGCTGGCTCAGGCCGCACGACCTGTATCGCCAGCACATTGACGAGCAACTCAATCGCGTTTGGCGATTTCCTACCGCGACCATCGCCGCGCTCGACTCCACGGCCCCCCGGCGCGCCATTTCCAACGGCCGTGTCACCAAGGCGGCGCTGGAGTTTTGCCAAACGGCGTTTGCCGCGGCCGGCGACCACGATATTCGGGTCGTGGTGGCGCATCATCATTTCGTTCCCGCGCCCGACTTCGAGCGCGACCACACGATGCCCAGATCGCGGCGGGCGCTGAACCGGTTCGTGGACATGGGCGTGGAGTTGATCTTGGGAGGCCACTTGCACCGCGGCTATATCGGCAACTCGCTCGATGTCTACCCGGGAACGCATCGGCAGCGGGGCGTGATTGTTGTCCAGTGTGGCACGACCACCTCGCGCCGCGGCCGCGGCAAGGAGCGGGAGAAGAATTCGTTCAACGTGATCAAAGTAGGCCCGGAAATGCTCCGCATCACCCATTACATGTACTTCGACTCCTTGGGCGACTTCGCCCCCGTGAGCCGGCATATCTTTCCGCGCCCCGGCCGGTCGTTTGTGGAAGGCGATTTGCATCACGCGGACTGAAGGGCCCCGCCTACGGCGTCAACTTGCCTTTGCGAGCGAGCCACGATTTCCACCCCCGTCGGGCCAGCAGCGGAAACAGGGCAATCGCCGTCGCGGCCAACAGCAGCGGAGCGTTTAAAACACTCCACACGCCCCGCGCGGAAAGCTCGCTGAGCGAAGGACAATGGGCCCCCGCGTACACGAACGCCACGTTGCCGGGAACCATTCCCAATTGGGTGGCCCACCAAAAATCGCGGGAGCGAATCGACGTGGCTCCCAGGGCATAATTGGTGATCGTGTACGGTGCGTGCAGCACCCGCATCGCGAACAGGTAAAAAGGCCCGTCGGCCGCCATCGCTCGGTCCAGTCGCGCCACTCGATTGCCGCAGCGACGATGGACCGCCTCAAAGAGCAGGTGGCGGCTGACCCAAAACGTTGTTAGCGCAGCGATCGTCAGTCCGACGTTCACCTGGACTAGGGCCGACCAGAATCCGAATAGCCAGCCCATGACCAGCGACTTGCCGCCCGCCCCCGGCACGAAACACAGCAACGTATATACGACAAATCCAACGACGGCGCCGACCACCGGCCGCCGCCCGATCCAAGAGCGCAGTTGCGTCTCTTGGGCCAAGAGCGAATTCCAATCCCAGACCACGCCGTAGACGATCGACAACACGACCGTCGCCAGCAGGACAAGCAGAGCCGTCCTGCGCCGCGGCAATCGCCCACGCCATCGACGGGCCCTCCGCAACGTCCCGGAGGGAGACAGATTTGCGGCGGAGTGTGATTGGCGAGCGGCGGAGCGCATTTAGCGCTCTCCAGATTCTTCGGACGACTTCCGAAACAGGTCCAAGAAACGGTCTTCGTACTCGGCGAACGCATCCAAGCGGTCAAGCTCACGTTTCAGTTCGTAGGCCCGGGAACGGTCGAGCGCAGCGGCGCGGAAGAGGTCTTCGATTCGTTGTCGATCGGCCTTGGTGAGTCGCTCTTCCTCTGCCGGTTCAGGCTGAAACTCCTCTTCTTCCTCCGCGTGCCCCTCAGTCGCGGCTTGCAGGGCCCGTTTGGCCCGGTTCCACAGCTCGTGTAGCTGCTGCCCGACCACTTCCGCTTCGTCAGCGAGTTCCGTCAGGTCTAGGTCGATGCCGGCCCACTGCGTGAATTTTCGCAACACCGCCAATGAGGCCGCTGGATAGGGCAACTGCGCCAGCGCGTGCGGCATTTCCCCCAACAGGCACACCGCCGGCAGGCCGGCGGCGGCCGCGGCGCCGAGCAGCACGCCATTGAGGCCGCCGATGTGGCCGCTTTCGAGCAGCTCCAATTCGTGCTCGCCAACCTCGTCGAGTGTGGGGTGGTCCGTGGCGGCGGCAAAAACGCGCGACTCGTGGTTCGGCTGCGAATCGGTCGCCATGGCGGCGAAGGTGAATACCCGCTCCACCCCCAGTTGCCGAGCGTGATCCACCAGCCCGGTGCAAAATCGGAATTTTCCCATCGGCGGCTGAGCCTCGCCCAAGAAGATCACCAGGTCGCGCTTCTGCGCCGGGTCCTTCCACAAGAACATTCGGCTCCGCGGCAACCGCGTGGGCAAGATTAGCCCGCTCTTTACTTCGACGTGGTCAACGTCGTACAGCTCAGGCGTGGAATACTCGGCCAGTTGTTGCGCCTTGAGCTTGGCCATCAGGTAATATCCGGCGGCCACGCCGACGTTTCCCATCCCGGGCCAAACGGCGACCAACCAGGGGTGAATCAAAGGGATTGCATGGGACATCGGACAACTCGCTGAAACCGTGCTTCGGAAAAGCGTATTCCCAACCTTGTTGTGGACTACTTGATCTGCTGCGTGAGTTGCCCTTGGGCGTCGAAAAACTGGATGGATGGGCCTTCGGCGGTAACGGCGATGGCAACGCGGGGTTTTTCGTTGTTGTCGTACAGAGAAAGGATCGCAGCATCGTCGCGCGAGACTGCGCCGATCCGCACGTGTTTCTTGCTGTCGTAAAACTGTAAGAACGCCCCCTTGTCGCTGACCTTCATGCCCGTCCGGGCGTTTCCTTGGCGATCGCTGAGCCGCAAGATGGGGCCCTCGGAACTGAGATGCAGCGCTCCCCACGACTTTTTCTCGCTGTCGACCACGCGGAACTCCTGGGCTTCAACGATCGTCAGGCCGGAGTCGAGGTTCGAGAATCCCACCCCGGCCAGCAGGCTGATGCCAACCACTCCCAATACGGCGACTGCTCGCTGCCAACGCCGCAAACGAGTTTCCAGGTTCTCCAACTGTCGTTGCAGACACTGGAGCGAGTCAGATTCGTTAGCGGTTGAGCTCATGGTCGGATCGCCTAACGAGGGGAATCGGGACGTAACGAGTCAAGCCGATCGGCCGCTTGCGAAAGCCGTCGATGCCATGACGGAGAATGGAACCGCAAATTCGATGCCGCGCGCGACGCATTGTCTTCTCGCCGCCGGCGCCTGAAGAGGGTGCAATGGCCACCTTGTAGGCGGCGTTTGGTTCGAGCGAATTGGCGCGTTCGTGTGACGACTTGGCGCTTGACTTGCACCGGCGGCATCGCGCACCTCCGACGCTGCCGCGACGACGAGAGCGGCAAAGTGTCATGCTCCGCGCGCCGCAGTCCGAAAGGCGACTGGCACGCCAATTGCTGTGAAATATGGCCGGACAATTCTTCTGTGTCCCACTGCGAAGTGCCGCACGCAATGTTGTTGCACCCACGTCTTACATGGGCCCTGGGGGTTGTTTTGATCGCAGGGGCATGGCGCGCGCAGGCCGATGCCGCCGAGCCCCGGCCGCAACGCTGTGTGGCCGTGGAGGTTTACCTGACCGGCGACGATTCAGGGCAAGGAAGCGCCGCGTCGAGTGTGGAGCCGCTGCTGGCCTCTCGGACCGGACTGGCGGTGCGCTGGTTTCATACGGCCCAAGACAAGACCGCCCAGCGGCGATATCGGGCCATCTGCGATTACTGCAAGATCGATTTCGGCGAGCAACGCTCGATCGTTTACGCCGGCGGCCACGCGACAGTCGTGGATGAAACGCGGAATGACAAGGCCAGTCGAATCGAGGAGATGTTTCGCTTCGAGCTGTATTATCGCCGGGGCTGTTCGCGGTGCGCCCGCGCGATCCCCTGGGCCGAAGCCGCGTTGACCGCATATCCAGGCATGGCGCTGGAAATTCACGACGTCGTCGACGACCCACCATCCGCGACACGACTGGCCGAGCTGGCCCAACGGTATCGAACGCCGGCGGTGAGTTACCCGGCGTTTCATTTCTTTGGCCAACTGGTCGTGGGCTGGGACGACGAGCAAACAACGGGGCAGCGCATCCTGGCAACCCTCGACCGTTGGTCGAAGCCTTGCCCATCCCCGAACCGATTCGAAAAGGAAACGGATCGTTCTGTGCCTGACCGCGGGGGAGCAGCATTGGGCGGAACTTTTCCTCTGCTCATTACACCCGAATGGGTTGGCGCTGTGGGGGTGACGATCGTGGAATCGGTGTTGCCGCAGCCCGATGACACGGCAGAAGGTGAAGACGACCTGCTGCCGATTGGCGCTCCGGAACAACCCGAGGGGGCGTCTCTTGTCGAACATGCGGAAGCGATCCTGCCGGCAGGAAATGCAAGCGTCGCCCTGGAAAACTCCGCCCGCGCTATGTCCGATGGATTGACGCTGCCGTGGTTCGGCGAGGTCCGCGTTTCGACCATCGGCTTGCCGCTGTTCACCCTGAGCGTAGGCCTGGTCGACGGCTTCAACCCCTGTGCCATGTGGGTGCTGCTGTTCCTGCTGTCCGTGCTGGTGAACCTGGGCGATCGCTTCAAGATGTTCGTGGTGGCCGGGACCTTTGTCTTGGTCAGCGCCGTCGCCTACTTTGCGTTCATCGCCGCCTGGCTCAGTGTCTTTCAGTGGGTAGGATTGTTGCGCTCGGTGCAGGTGGTTTTGGCGCTGGTGGCCATCGCTATCGGAGTGGTGCATGTGAAAGACTTCTTTGCCTTTCACTGCGGGTTGACGCTGTCGATTCCGGAGAGCGCGAAGCCCGGCATTTACGCCCGCGTCCGGCGGATTGTGATGGCCGAAAGCGTCTGGACCGCGTTGGCGGGGGCGATTGTGTTGGCGGTGCTGGTGAATTTCGTCGAGTTGTTGTGCACGGCGGGCCTGCCCTGTTTGTATTCGCAGATTCTCACGATGCAGCAGTTGCCCTGGTGGCAAGAATACCTGTATCTTTCGATGTACATCGCAGCGTACATGTTCGATGACTCCTTAATGGTCGCCGGCGTCGTCCTGACGCTGGGCCGGCCCAAGATGCAGGAGGTTCACGGCCGGTGGCTGAAACTGCTCAGCGGCGCGGTGATTCTGGCCTTGGGAATCGTGATGCTCTTCCGGCCCGAGTGGCTGAGTTAACGAGGGGCCGGTATCGCGGCCGTACTCAGTCGAACCGCTCCTGGTCACGGACTCGTACATTCAGTTGAAACGGCCCGCGAGGACTGGTCCGTGGGCGGATAGTCGCCATGACTCGGCCCACGGCATCGGCTCGCAGGAAGGCGGCGATCCGGCCGGCGCCGATTACCGCTTCTCCATCGGGCGAGCGAAGCGGAACGAAAACGACCCCCATCTCGCTGAGCGGATCCTCGTCCTCGCCCGTTTCGACCTCAACGTCAAGGTACGAAATATCTTCCTGGGGAATGATTGCGAAGTCGTATTCCACCTGCAGAATGTCCCCCACGCGGACGTCGATCCGTTGGGGCTGGTCTTGATCCTTCAACGACACGACATGCAACTGGCCGGCGACTTCTGGAGACTCTTGCCGCCAGTTTGCCAAAGCCGAGGTCGTCAGCGCACCGACAAACAGCGCCACAGTTGCAGCCCATCTGCTCCAGTCCGGCCCAGAAGGCGCCTCCGCCGTGTCGGTCTTAAGGGCGTAACGACTCTTGGAAGAATCGCAGTCAAACGGCAACGTCGTGTCGTTCATAAGCGGTGTCCTGGTTGCCATGGTAATCGTCGGCTGCCTGCTGCCAGGCGATCGCAGCCGTGTCGGGCTGCGGGATTGCGCCCACCGGCTGGGCCTCTTCGAGGTCGATGCCGAAGATCGCGTTGTGCAAGTCCTCGATGGATTGTGTCGACGCGGACTCGGTTGCCGCCGCCACGGCGCCCGTTCCTTGGATCGAGAACTCGTAAGGATTCTCATCTGGATCGTTGCTCAAGATGCGCACCGTCGCGTTCTTCTGGCCGGGCGACCGTGGTGAAAAGCAAATCCGAAACGTCGTGTTCGTTCGAGCCGCGACCGTGGAAGGCGGTCGATCCGTCAATTTGAAGTCGCCAGCGTTCGGGCCAACGATCTGGACCCGTGGCGAACCCGTAAGCGTTAGCGGACTGTACCCAAAGTTCGTGATGACAAACGTCCGAATCACCTCTCCGCCGGACCGCACGCTGCCAAACTGCGTCGTTTCAGTCGTGCTAGGCGTGGTGTCGCCGTCCGGAATCGGCACGCCCGTGAAGCTGCTGAGGTCAATGTCGGCCACGCCCCCGCCGGCCGTCCCTTGGCCCTGAATGGCAAACGTGTAGGGCGCCTCGTCGGGGTCGTTGCTGAGGATGGAGACGACTGCGGTGCGGAGACCAACCCCGGAGGGGTCGAATGTGATCTGAAAGGTCGTGTTCGTTCGAGCCGGCACGCTGGAAGGTGGGAGGGCGGTGACTTGAAAGTCAGCCGCAGCGGCGCCGCTGATTTGCACGCGCGGCACACCATTCAGGGCAAGATCGCCGTAGCCAAAATTGGTGATCACTAGCACGCGAGCGACACGTGCACCGTCAACGCCGGCGCTGCCAAATTCGGTCGTCTTTTCGACGGTCGGCGCGGCATCGCCATTGGGAATCGCCGCGCCGACGAAGCTGCTCAGGTCGATGTCCGCGACGTCTGAGCTTCCCTCACCCTGGATTGCGAACGTATAGGGGGTCTCGTCCGGATCATCGCTGGCGATGGAAACCATGGCCGAGCGAAGTCCCAAAGCGCTGGGGTTGAAGGTCACCTGAAACGTCGTGTTGGTCCGCGCAACGACGGTCTCCGGCGGCTGAACCGTCACCTGAAAATCGCCCGCTGCAGCGCCGCTGATCTGCACGCGCGGGGCGCCGGTCAGGGCCAAGTCGTCGAAACCGAAATTTGTGATGACAAAGGTACGTTGCACGTTGCCAAAGCTTAGCGGGGCGTCGCCAAAGTCGGTGGTTTTCGCCGGACTTGGCGCAAGGTCGCCCTGGGGAATCGGCACACCACCGAAGCTGCTCAAGTCGATATCGGGCGCGGCCTCAGGTGGCGCATCGATTCGCACGATCGCCGGCAGGCTGTCGACGAGCCCATCGTTGGTAAACACCTGGACGTAGCGAGTTCCCGTTTGCAAGCCGGCCCCGGAATGCTCGTAGCTCAGAGTCGCCAAGACTTGTCGGTACTGCTCGATCGTCGCGGCGCCGGTTAGCGACAAGACGCCGCTGGCGGGGTCATATTGGGCGTTGATCGGCGTGCCGTCCGTTTCGACCTGTAGGAACTCCAGCAGCGGTTCGGCGACGCCGGTCAGAATGGCCTGGGCGCTTTGCGCTTGCGGTTTGTTTTGCACCGCAAAACCCAAGGGGGCCTCCAACAAATTATCACCGCTGACCAAGGTCTGCGCTTGCGTCATGTGATCGACGCGCAACAAGGCGCCGTGGGTTGCACCTACAATACCCGCGTCGATCACCAAGAGGTCTGAGTTTTCAGCGAACGCCACTCCGATTGGGTCGTCGAAATACCCCTGGGCAGCGACCAGCGTCTGCTCCCCATCGCCAGCGAACACGCGAACGATCGCGCCGCTGCCGCCGTTCGCCTCGCGATCGGCGACGAAGTAGTTCCCCGAGCTGCCGACGCAGACGCCCACAGGCGACACGAGCCATCCGCCGGTCGAGACCAAACTTATGTCGCCGGTTTCCGGATCGACGGTAACGACGGTGGGTTCACCGTTGGTGAGCTCGGCCGTGACCACGATTCGTCCGAGTTGGTCGATGGCCAGTCCGAACACGTCTTGGAGCGGCTGGCCTGCGTATACAACCGTGGCAGCGCCGGTGGTCGGATCGACGCGAACAATCGCGGGTTGCTCCACTTCATCGACGATCGCATCGGCGGCAACGTATAGCCCTCCGTCCCCGGCCATCGCCAGCCCTCGCGGGTGCAGCAACTTGTCGCCGAAGGCAACCGATTGCTGACTACCATCCAACTGGATTCGCAACACGGCTCCATTGCCAATACCGCCGTTGTCGGCAACCGATACGCTGATGCCTCCATGGTCGGCGACCAACAGGCTGCCGTCGGGCGCCACGGCAATCGCCCGTGGGTCGGCCAACAGCCCACCCGCCGATACAACCGATTGGGCGCCAGTGGTGGGAGAGATTCGCACAATCGCCGGTCCGCTGGGTGTATCTCGGTCGACGGCATAGACGTCCGTCATCGTCAGCTCTGCGTCCGGATCGTCGAGCGTGAACGAAGGGTCGGGAAGTGTCAGCGCACCCGACCCGGGCATGTAGGTGAGTTGTCGGTTCAATCCGGGGAGCGGCCCGTTCAGATCGACAACCGGGGGATCATTCGTCGCCGCCACTTGCATCACGCCGAACATCGGCAGACTGGC
>CAYWTU010000039.1:0-12850 GCA_964461275.1 uncultured Pirellulales bacterium
TCCTCCAGCACCAGCTTGCGAATCGTGGGATTGAACGTCATGACCTCGACCGTCGGCACTCGGCCCACGCCCGGCTTGATGCTCGGCAGCAGCTTTTGGGCCACGATGCCCCGCATGTTGAAGGCGATGGCGCTGCGCAGGGCGGCGTGCATGTCTTGCGGAAACAAGTCCAGGATGCGGCCAATCGTGGTGGGCGAGCTGCTGGCGTGAATCGTTCCGAACACCAAGTGCCCTGTCTCCGCAGCGTGGATCGCGGTTAAGAACGTTTCCTTGTCGCGCATTTCGCCCACCAACATCACGTCCGGGTCTTCACGCACGGCGTGTTTCATGCCGATCTCGAAATTCTTGACGTCCATGCCGATTTCGCGCTGGTTGATCAGGCACTTATCTTCCGTAAACACGAATTCGATCGGGTCTTCCAACGTCAGGATGTGTTTGCGGTACGTGTGGTTGATCCAGTTGAGCATGCTGGCGATGGTCGTGCTCTTACCTGAGCCGGTGACCCCCGCCAAGAGCACCATCCCCTGGTCGAACTTGCACAGCGACTCCATGATCGGCGGCAGGTTCAAGCCATCGAAATCGGGAATCCAGTTGTTCACCCGCCGGGCCACGAGCCCAATGTGTCCAAGCTGCTGCAACAGGTTCACGCGAAATCGCCAATTCACGCCGTCGCATTCCACGGTATGGGCGAAGTCGCAGCCGCCGTTCTCATCGAAAATTCGCCGATTGCGATCGTCCATCAAGGGAAACAACAGCGAGACCATCTCTTCGTCGCCAATGGCCTCGCGGTTGAGGGGCCGCAACACGCCGTTTACGCGGACGATGGGCGGGCGGCTGACCTTCAGGTGCAGGTCGCTCCCCTTGAGCTTGATGCAACTGCGAAATAGCTTGTCTACCTCCAGCTCTTCGCTGGAGTGCAACAAGCGGCGGGCCATATCGTCGGACGGGGGGTGATCGTGCGTCGTCGCCATACCTTGCTTCTCCTACCGCTCCTGTTGCCGCCCTAACCCGCTGCCGTCGGCTACGCGTCCACCGGCAGCCGCACCGGGATGCCGCGAGCCGCCATCAGCCGCTTGGTTTCCAAGATGGTGTACTCGCCGAAGTGAAAGATGCTGGCCGCCAAGGCGGCGTCGGCTTTGCCAATGGTTATCGCGTCGGCCAGGTGTTCCGGACGACCCGCGCCGCCGCTGGCCACCACCGGTACGCCCACCGCTTGGCTGACCGCGGCGGTCATTTCCAAATCGTAGCCGTTCTTGGTGCCGTCGGCATCCATGCAGGTCAGCACGATTTCACCGGCCCCCAGACGCTCCACCTCTTGGGCCCAGGGAACTGCCTCCAGTCCGGTGGGCACGCGCCCCCCGCTGATGAACACCTCCCAAACTTGCCGCCCATCGCGCTCGACCCGCTTGGGGTCGATATTTACCACAATACACTGGCTGCCAAACCGGTGGGCGGCCTGCCGGACGAAGTCCGGGTTTTTCACCGCGGCCGAGTTGATCGAGACCTTGTCGCTGCCGGCGTTGAGCAGCGCCCGGATGTCGTCAATGGTCCGGATGCCCCCGCCCACGGTGAGGGGCATGAAAATGACCTCTGCGGTCCGGCGGACCACGTCGAGCATGATGTCCCGCCCCTCGTGGCTGGCCGTAATGTCCAAAAACACCAGTTCGTCGGCCCCTTCGGCCTCGTACCGGCTAGCCACCTGCACCGTGTCGCCGGCTTCTCGTAGGTCCAAGAATTTGGTCCCCTTGACCACCCGGCCACCGTTGACGTCGAGACAGGGAATCACACGTTTGGCCAGCATCTTGGAAAGTCCAGCCTGTGGCGACCGGGCCACGGAAGCCGCACGCCCAGCGGTAGGGGATGTCTGCAAAAGGTTCACCGCGACGACCGCCGCGACTGCCGGCAGCCGAACCGACCCAACCCCCTGGCCGCAAAAGAATTGCGACGCCTCGGCCGGGAGCAGAACCACCACTTTATGCCGCCCCGAGTCGGTTTGCAACGGGGCGAAGGCGGACGCATGAATGTGTTAACGTTTCTTGCGGATGAAGTCCCGATGGCACGAGAAGGACAACGCTACCACCGCAGCCAGCAGTAGAACCCCGCTCGTCGGCTCCGGAACGAGCAGCGGTTTGCTAAACGTGTAGCCCCACAGGCCGTTCTCGCGCGAAGCCACGTCCATCCGGCCGTTCTCCAGCCGGATCACCAAGAAATTTCCGTCGTGCGCCGCGCTGCCGTTGAACACATCGTAGCCGTTCCACTGATATTGCATGGTCGTGTGCAGGTGTCCGTGGAAGATGCCCGCCACGTTGTAGTCGGCCAATACTCCGGCGTACGCCTGCCGTTCGCCGCTGCTCCACCAACCCTGGCTGAAAAAGTCAAAGCCGTAGTGGTGCATCAACATCACTGGCCGACCGCTGTCGCCAACAAAGTCTTGCAGATCTTCGATGAGAAACAGCAGGCTGTCTGAGGCGTCGGGCGTGTAGCCGGGGTAGACGTTGAGATTGACGAAATGAACGCCTTCCCAATCCCAGGAATAGTGCAAACCATTATCCGAGAGATGGGTCACGCCGGGCCGAACCAGGTTTCGCTCGCGCAGGCCATCGACCGTGTAACTGTGCGTGGTGTTGTGGATGTCGTGATTGCCCAGCCCCTCGTAGACCGGATAGCGCAGGCGGCCCGTTCCGTCCACGGCGTAGTCGTCGTTGAACCCGTCGCGATGGAAAAACGGCGGCAGATGCACGCCGTAGATGTTGGGATATTCGGGCGTGTCGGTCAGGTCGCCCGCCACCAGCACGCCGCGCGGCGCATCGACTACGCCCCCCAATGAGGCTGGAAAAGCCGTGCCCGGCAGGGCATTCATGGCGTCGATCGTGGCCTTGTTGTACGGCTCGTTGTTGGCCCACAACTCCAGGCCATAGTGCGTGTCGCCGGTGACGAAGAACGTCAGAGAGCCATTGCCGGCGCGAACAGGCTCCACACAAGCGCAACCAATGAGCGCCGCGCGCAAGGCCAGCAGCAGGCCGAAGCGCCGGCCTAATGGCAAGGTCATCGCAGGTACTACGAACGTCTGCGGAAACGTTGTCACCACGCCACCACCGGCGGGAAAAACTCGGCGATCAGTTCTTGGTAGAATGGCCGCAACTGGTCGACATTCGGCGGGTTGTGGCTTTTGGTGTACAGGTCGTACGGATTGAATTTGCGGACCCAGTCGAACATCTCGCGGTCGTGGTTGTTCATGAGGTGGTCGTAGGCTCCGTCGCGATGCGCTGGATAGAACGAGTGATAGCGAATCATGTACTGCGCCGGCTCGGGCAGGTAGTCCTTCACCACGTAATACAGATACTCGTCGTGCCCCCAGGACAGCATCACGTTGTCCAGACCGCAGCCGGGCTCATAGATTCCGCACGGCGTTTGATATTTCGGCACGTCTTTGTCCGGGTTGTCGGCGAAGTAATACGGGAACACGATCTTGTCCGACCACTGGCAACCGACCGGAAACGTGTCGCCGACCACGGCCCACTGCGGCTCGCCGTAGAGGCAGAGAATTTTGCCAAGATCGTGCATCAGCCCGGTGAGGATGAACCACCGCGGATGGCCGTCGGCGCGAATTTGCTCGGCCGTTTGCATGGCATGTGCGATCTGCGGCAGGTTGGTGTCGGGGTCGCTGTCGTCGATCAGCGTGTTCATATACTCGAGCGCTTCCCAGACGCTCATCCGCCGTTTCTCGAGCGGCTTGTATTGGGCGATCTTCTGCCGCACGAAATCGACGGTCTGATGCTTGTGATTCTGGCGATAGAATTCGCGAACGGTCGGCCGGGCGTCGGCTTCGTAGGCGCGGAACTGCTCGGCGGCCTTGTTCGAGTCGATGGGATTGAAGTTGGGGTCGACCGGCTGAGGGTAGCGGCGACGGACGTCTTCGTCCCAATCGTCTAGACTCTCGAGCGGACCGTTGACGGGCGATTTTGCGGAAGCGTCGGCGGGATTCATGCGTTGGTTCCTACAAACGCGGAAGCATGTCTGGGCGAGCGGACTCGATCATGGGCGGACCGTACTTCGGCCCTTGTCTTATGGTATCCGTCGGCTCGG
Organism: uncultured Pirellulales bacterium; assembly: GCA_964461275.1. Taxonomy (GTDB): domain Bacteria; phylum Planctomycetota; class Planctomycetia; order Pirellulales; family CAYNRE01; genus CAYWTU01. Next base: position 4,087 of record CAYWTU010000039.1, read on the forward strand.
TCGAGCACCAAGGGGGATTTCGCCGTAAAACCGGCGCCGGCGGCCGTAGTGACAAGGATTTGACAAAACCGGCAATGCGCCATCATAGCGGCGGCGTCTTGTCGCCGGAATCCGCCGCAGCGAGCCAGTCGGGCAATTGTGCAACGAGGCGCCGCATGATCGCCAGCGTGTTTTGCTCAAAGACGTGGGCGTTGCCGTCGTAGGCTGTTCCACCGGACTGGTCGACGAGGTCGGACACTCCGCGCAGAATGAGCGTTCGCACGCCGTTGCGCTGCGCAACCCAGGCAATGCTGGCCGACTCCCAGTCGCCGACGATGGCGCCGAATTCCTGCCGCAAGCGAGGAATGTCGGCTGGGACCAGATCGCGGTCGCCGGAAACCATCAGCCCGGGAACCGCCTCGTGGGGCAACGGCCGCCGCAGCCAGGTCAGGTCAAGCGTCGTGGCATATTGCGCGAGATGCTCGGCCGGGTCGCCCATCTGCTCGTGGATGTCGTATACCAACGTCCGCTCGACGAGGATCACCGTCCCCACTTCGATGCATCCTCGAATTCCACCGCAGGTTCCTAAGTTCACGAGCAGCTTGGGCGAGGCGTGGTGCAGCAGGTATTGCGTGGAAGCGGCCGCGGCGATCTTGCCCCAGCCGCCGTGAAAGAACAACGTGGGTTGGATTTGCGAACCCAACGACGTTAGCAGCCAATTGCCCAAGGGGGACACCTGCGATGACTCCTTGGGAACAATTTGTTCGAGAGCGCGCCATTCGGCGTTTGCCGACACGATCACGGCAACATCGGATGGAGGAGGATGGGTCATCGGCGCGTTGCAGGGCGACAAAGTGGAGGGCGGTCGACTTCGATGATACCGTCGAAGCGCGATCCGGATGAAGAGTCGGTCGGCAGACCCGCCACTTCGGCGACTGGTTGGCGAATTCGCCGCGACGCCCAAGGCCTGGCGACTTCGGCTACAAAATCACCGGCGTGCTGGCCGTCTCGGTCACGACGGTGACCATCGGTGCTGCGGAAGGCGGCGCGGGGGCAGCGGCGTCAGGGACCAACAGTGGCAACGGGCCGCGTTTGGACTGATAAATGTCTGTCACCAGGTTTTCGTAGCCGGTCACCATCGCCTCGACCGAGAAACGCTCGACAACCGTCTGGCGTCCGCTGCGGCCCATGGCCTGTGCGGCGACCGGGTTTGCCAACACCTCGAGCACCGCCGCGACGAGCTCGTCTTCATGGCTGCCGGTGTACAGGCGGCCGTTGACGCGGTCGGCTATCACGTCGGGAATCGAGCCGACTCGCGGGGCAATCACGGGCCGACAGGCCGCCAGGGCTTCGAGAATGGACACCGGGTTGGCCTCCATCTTGGAGGTCAGGACGACAGCCGCCAGATGCGGCAGGATGTATTCCACGTCGCTTCGCGTGCCGAGGAAATGAGTGGCCGCACCCACGCCCAGTTGCGTTGCCAGTCGCTGGAGTTCGTCGCGACGCGGGCCGTCGCCGATGATGATGAACTGCGTGTCGGGCCGCAAGTGGCGCACGCGCGCCGCCATGCGCAAGAACAGTTCGTGATCCTTCTCGGGCCGCAGGGCCGCCACGATGCCGACGAGCGGCGCGTCGGGGGCGATTTTCAATTCGCGTCGCAACAGGGGGCGAGGCAAGCGGTCGCGGAACCGCTCGACGTCCACACCGTTGGGAATGACGCGGACCTTGTGGGCCGGACAGCCTTCGTGCTGGGCAATGTATTGGCCGTGAGCCGGGGCCACCGCGATGAAGGCGTCGGTCCAGCGTGCCAGCCAGCGGTTCGAGCGTTCCACGCGGTCGGGCAGCCCGGTCGAGTGCAGTGCCGAGGCGACGACCGGCACGCCTGTGGCGATCGCCGCCAGGCGGCCCCAGAACATTTTGTCGCCGCCGGTGCCAACGGTGATCACTGCGTCCACCCGCCGCCGACGATACAAACTCGCGAGCCGTAGGAGCACCTGGGGGTTGTACTTATGGCCAATCAGGCGGGCATGTGCCGGGACCTCTCGGGCCAGCTCTTCACCGAGCGGGTCGAGGTCTTTCAAGCAGCAAATCTCCGGTGCAAACCGGCGACGATCCATGCGCCGTACGACGTTGGCGAGCAGTGTCTCCGCGCCGCCGACTGGTATCGACGTGAGCACGAACATTACCCGCAGTGGGTAGGGGGCGGGCGAGTTGGTCGTACTGCAAGTCATCGGTCGTGGCCCAAGGTTCGTCAGTCGAATCGATCGGAGGTAAGGTGCGAGGCATCCGCGAGACCTATGCCACCTCGCACAAAGATTCCGCGGGTTGGCCGCACCAGTGACTGAGGTCGCGGCCCAGTCGCTCGGAGAGCTTCTCCACATCGTCGCGAAACAGTTCGGCCAGGTAGTTGCGCAGGTCGGCGGACATTGGCTGTCGCGATTCTTCACGGACATTGAACTTTCGCAGCCGCGACAGGACCCCCAACGACTTGAGGCCCAACACCTTTTTGACCAGCCGGGCGCCGGCCATCAGCGAGCGGGGCGGCTGCTCGGTGAACCGCCCCAGCCAGGCGATCGTGTGCCGTTTATTTTGATTCACCACGGGAAACGTCTGCCGTCCGTCCGACGGCACGCCGAGGAACTGCACGACGTCTTCGTACACAGCGCGGACGTCGCGGCGGAAATCGTCGAAGAGGATCAGCTTGACGTTTTCGGCCGGAAAAATCTCGTACAGCCGTTCGACCTGTTCGCCCAGCCGAGCGACTTGCGTGTACTGCAGCATGGCGGCGGTCTGGCAGTGCGGGGGGATGTGTTCCCCGTGCAACCGCAGCGGCTCGAGTTGCAGGGCCGTGGCCAGGTCGACGTCTTCTTCGCCGTTGTAGGTCAACTGGGAATGGAACGAATGGACCAGGTCGATGGGATTGCGGAGCATGGCGATAACCTTGGCCCGCGGATTGAGCTTGTGAATTTGCGGCGCCGCTTCGCGCGAGTACAGGTAGCAGAACGTTCCCTCGCCGACGGCCAGGGTGTCGGGCGAGGCGGACGCGAACAACTTCAAATAGTCTTCGAAGGTCCGCGTGATCCGATGGTTGGGAAAATCGGTGGCGAAGTAGCTCAGCTCTTTCTCGCACATGAATATCCGCGGATGCTCGGCCAGGTACTGGTCGAGGGCGGAGGTGCCACACTTGGGGGCGCCGAGGATGAAAAAGTCGGGGATTCGGCTCATGATGTTCTCAGGAGTTCGGTTAGTGAACGCCGGGTTCTAAGCGGGCCAACACGGTGGGATAGATTCCCAGCGTCCGCCGCACGTAATACAGCATGCCCACCTTCCAGAGGCAGGTGGTCAGCGTCATGGAAATCGCGGCGCCGAGAATTCCCAGCCAGGGAATCAGCACGGCGTTGAGCGCGATATTGAGCACGCAAGTGGTGACCCGGACGCGGAACGCCAGGTGTTGATGGCCGGTCATGGTGAGCAAGAAGCCCACGGGGCCGATAATAGCGGTGGCCAGTTGGGCCAGCGTCAACACGGCCAGCGGTCGATAGCCTGCGACAAACTCGGGCCCAAACCAGCTCAGCAGCATGGGGCCGGCGAGCAGGATGCCCACCGCCATGGGCAACGCGAACAAGAGGACGCCGCGGGCGGCGAGGGTCGTGAGGCGCTGCAGACGGGCGAGCTCGCGCTGGGCGTAGAGCTGCGAAATCATGGGAGCGGTAATGGCGTTGACCGCCATGAAGCCGAAGGTGATCAACAGGCTGAAACGGCTGACGGCGGCGTAGATGCCGGCCTCGGTGGTGCTTACCAAGGCGCCCACCATGAGCACATCGGCCTGCTCGTCGAGGACCTCGAGCCCGGCCAGCAGGCTCAAGGGCGCCAGCGTCCGGGCCCAATGCCGGGTGTCGTAGGCGGGGGGCGATTGGTGTGCCCGCACGGGCAGAAACCGCTGCACGAGTCGGCTCATCATCAGAACCACGAGCAGCGTCGCGGCCAGATGCATGGCCATTGCCAGCGCGGCGCCGGCGTCGCAACCGAGGACAAAGACCATACCGGTGACGCCCGCAATCAGCAGCACCGGCCGGAGGACCGCTTGGGGCGCCTGTGCGGCGATGATCTTGCGCAACGAGGTGAGCGCCGCGCCGCGCAGTTGCATCTGCGTCCAAGCCGGCAGCATGGCCAGAGCCAGCATCAGCGGCGGGACCAGCTCCGGACGGAACCGCGACCGGCACAACCAGACGGTGGCGACGGCCACGGCGGCTGTGAGGCACGACGCGGCGAGAGCGGTTTGTTGACTGCGGCGGAGGAATCCCCGCATGCGGCCCCAGTCTTCTTGGCCGTGGTAGGCCGCCACGAAGCGCAGCGTGGCGGTATCCAGACCCAATCGGCCGAAAAGCGCCAGCAAATTCATCCAACAGAAGGCGTAGATATAGTCGCCGAAAGCGGCCGCCCCCAGCACTCGCGCCAGGAAGACTTGCAGCACAAATCCCAGTCCGGTCCCCATCATGCTCACGCAAAGAGCGCCGCTGGCGCCGCGAAGCAAGATGCCGCCGAGGTTCTCACTACGGACGGCGCCGCGGAGCTGCATGTGCAGCCGGCGGGCGCGCTGGAGGAGTTCGATGGTCAGGGATGGCTGGTGCATGGCGTGGAGGGTTGCGATTACGACTTGAGCGCCTTCATGGCCGCCGGCGGCGCCATACAGGGTCCGTAGAAGAAGCGGCGGACGCCGCGCTTGCGGGGGTCGACGGTGGTCCAGTTGCGCAGGTGAGCCATGTCGTTTCCCACCGGAATTCGCTGCAGGTGATAGGCGTCGTCGCCTGGAAAGTTGTAGCCGCCATAAGCGCTGCACACGGCGTCGTAGCCGTACTCGTAGGCCAGGTGGAAGGCGGCCGTGTTCAGGTTGGCGTGCATTCCATAGGGAAACGCGAAGTATCGGACGGGGCGGCCCAGGGCGGCTTGCAAGTCCTCGCCGGCGGCGATCAATTCGTCGTGCAGCACGGCCGGATCGTTGATTTTTCCCAGGTCGGCATGGGTTCGCGTGTGAGCGCCGATTTCAATTCCCGCGGCCGCCATTTCGCGGAGTTGTTCGATGGTGTTGGGGGCGTGTTGACAACCCATGGCCACGTCGTGTTGGAAGTAAGTGCGCTTCAGGACGTGGTGCGTACAGACGAAGTAGGTGCACGGGACGCGCTCGCGAATGCGCAGGGGAATCGCGTCGCGACAGTTGTCCGCGTAGCCGTCGTCGAATGTGATATGCACCGCTGGCCGCTGGTTGCGGGTACGGATGCGCTGCTGGGCCTCGGCCAGGGTCACCAGATCAAAGCGTTTTTTGAGCCAGCGAATCTGACGGGCGAACATGGCTGGAGTGGCGGTCCAAGGCGTGGCCAGATCGTCCGCCACTCGGTGATAATACAGCACGATCACCGGGGCCCGGCCCTCGGCCGCCTCCGCTCGGTTGACGCGAGTGCGGTACGGCAGCGTGAGGGCGTAGTACGCGTTTAGGCAAGCGTTTTTGCAGAGCGTCTTCATGGCGGGTGTGTTGCGCTAAACGGGGGTGAAGGAATCGCCGAGGGGCGTGGCGACAACTGGCGCCGGGGTGGGACACCGGTCGGCCGCTGGTTTGACTGATTTGACCCAGGCCTTAAGACCCTGACCGGCCTGCCAAACGCGATGACGAATGCGAGCGGCCGTGCGGTTGGCCACCACGCGGTGTTCCAAGCACGCCACCGGCTGAGCACGAAAATGGGCCTTGTACGGTTCGTCGCCGCGGAGGAAATCGACCGCCTGGCAGCCTTCTTCCAGGGCCCGCTGCATGAGCGCTAGGGTGCACAGGCGCCCAGGCTCTTCGTCGATAGCGTCCGGGTCCAAGCCCCCTTGATAGCAGTAGAGCACGCCGCCGCAGGCGATTGCATAGTCGACGGCCACCGGCTTTCCGTCCAACTCCAACCATTGCAGCCAGAGTTTTCCGCTCCGCAACAGCTTGAGCATCGCTTCGCGATGGAAGGCGGTGAACTCAGGCGAGCTAAAGCAACCGGCCTCGCCTTTGGCCTGCTGACGGCGCTGGTGCAGGTGTTGCAGGATGGCCGTGGCGCGCGGCAACTCATCGACGTGTTCGACGCGATGCACGCGAACCCGCTGACCATCCGACCAGCGCTTGAGCAGGCGGCGGACCTGCTTGCGATGCGACTTGGAAAGCTGGGCCTCGTACTCGGCCCAGGTTGCGGGCAGCGGCAGCCGCCAGCAATTCAGGCCGGGGCGCTGCTGAGCGGTGCAGCCGCGTCGGGCCATTTCGGCGACGAGTGTCTGGATGGCGACGTCGTCGGCCGCCACACCCGAGAGCAGCAGCGTGTCCCATGCCAGGTTCGCGCCGGCCGGGCCGGCCAACCAGTCGGCCAAGGCGGCGGCCACGGGCGCCTCGCTTCCCGGCTGGCAAAGGAGCGTTTGATAGTCGGAACAAACCTCGCCCGAACCCAGAAACTGCAACACGCGTCCTTGCGTCGCCGTGCTTGTCAAACACCAGGGGGCGATCCCCAACGTCCGGCCGGCGTCGTCCTGAACCAGAAGGGTGGCCAGTTCGCAATCGCCCTTGGCCTCGGCGCGGCGTACGCCGTAATGGCGCCACCACGGTTCGAGCCACTCCCAGCGGAGGAACGGGGCGTCCTGCGCCAGTTGGTTCCAGACCGTTGCCAACGGGCTTAGTTCGGCCACGGAGGCGAGTCGTGTGACGTGCATGTTGAGCCTGAGTGAGCGGCGTTTGGTTCGTGAAGGGCGACCACGGGACCGTACGAAGTCCGCTTTCAACGCAGCGCACGGTGCGCCGTCGCGGCCAAATGAAGACCACTCAACTGTGGGACAGCCCTGGGGAAAGGCAAGCCTTGTCCGCGAGCAATCGGCACGTTGCGATAGTCCGTTGGAGAACGGATACGCGGCGTTGCCAAACGACAACGCCGTGGGCCCAGGGCCGGCGGTCGAACCGGAAAAACCGGACTTTCTTCCAATTCTTCGTCGGCCCGTAATTCGCCGTAACCTACTGTTGCTAACCAGGGTACGTCGGTTTTGGCGTCTCTGTGTTGCGCCGAATGGCGCACAAGTTGCGTTGCATTGAAATCCGCCACCCCATTTCCGGTTCCTATGCACAGGTGCCCGATGACCGCCGCCAGCTCGACCAACCCTGCTTCGCTCAGTCCGACCGACGTATTGTCCATCCTGCGGCGTTACCGCAGTCGGTGGCTGATGCCGACCGTTGTCTGCGGATTGTTGGCCTTGGCGTATGCGGTGTTTCATCGAGGAGCTTGGGAGGCGTCGCAGGCGCTCATTATTCGCAATGAGGCTTCGAGCAAGACCGAAGGCCCCGGCCGGTTTCATCTGCAAGATGAGATGAAGACCAAGCAGGAGACGCTGTTGGAAATCGTCAAGAGCCGCAACGTGCTCAAAAAGGCGTTGGCCCGCGTCGGCACGCCAGACGGATCGGTCGAAGAGAACTGGCCAACCGAGCGCGACATCGACGACCTGAAGGACAATCTCAAGCTGTCGGCCCCCAAGGGGGCCGAGTTTGGCAAGACCGAAATTTTCTATCTCAAAATCCGCGACCGCGATCGCCAGCGGGCCGTGGCCTTGGCCTCGGCGATCTGCGATCAACTTCAAGCCCGCTTTCAGCAACTGTTGGAAGATCGAGCGGCCAGCACAATCGACGAGTTGGAACGATCGGTGTCGTTGGCCGAGGTGGACCTGAAAGAGGTGACCTCGGAACTGGCCCAGCTCGAACGGCAGGTTGGCGGCGACTTGGGCGAACTTCGCATGCTGCACGGCTCGCCGTCGGGTGAAAGCGATCTGCGAAAAAAGGTCATTGGCGTGGAGAATGATCTCCGCGAGGCCAGGGCCGCCTTGCAGGTCAACGAAGAGCTGTACCAGGTTCTGCAATCCGCCCAAGGGGACGCCGGACGGTTGTTGGCCACACCCAATCGACTGTTGGAATCGCAACCCGCCCTGCGGCGTCTGAAAGACGGCCTGGTCGACGCTCAACTCGAAACGGCCCAGATGCTGGGGAACATGTCGGACGATCATCCCAAGGTCCGGGCCGCCAAGCTGGGCGAGCAGGAGATCAGCCAGCACCTTCACAGCGAAATGGCGATCGCCTTGCGGGGACTGGAAATCGACATGCGGCTGAACAAGGCCCGGGCAACCAGCCTCGACGAACAGCTCCAGGACGCCCGCGAGCGACTGGACCGCTTGGCGACGCTTCGCGCTCCCTATGGGACGCTGGTGGCCAACGTGGAGTATCAAGGTCGTCACTACGAGCAAGCCAAGCGCGATCTGGCGGAGGCCAAGGCCAGCCAAGCCGGCGCCATCTCGTCAAACCTGGTCAGTCGCGTCGATATGCCGGACACCGGCAGCCGTCCGATCGGCCCCGGTCGCAAGGCGATCGTATTGGCCGGATTTGTGGGAGGCTTTGTGATTGGTTTGGGCCTGTTGTTCCTTACAGTCCCCAGCCCCGTGTCGGCCGCACCCCCGGCCACCAGCGACTTTCAGGCGACGCCCACCCACAGTCATGCGGCGGCGGTCGCGGTCCGTTCGGCCCCAGTGTTCTCGGCGCCGGCCGAAACCGAACCGGCCCCGTCGGCGGTCGTCGCGGCGCCGATTAGCTATTCGACGGCCGGTTTCGCCGAATCTGGCATCGTCCCGAGCTTTGTGTCGGTCGACCAATCCCGGGCGCCTTACGCGGCCAGAGAGATAGCTGAGCCGGTCGTCGCGACGCGGCCTGCCCCGGCCTTTGACTCCCAGAGCGAATCGCTGC
>CAYWTU010000040.1:0-12792 GCA_964461275.1 uncultured Pirellulales bacterium
AGGCTGTCGTCGCCCAACTCCAGTTGCCGGCGGCCCTTGGCGCTGATGATGCCGTAAGTCACCGAATGGCTCAGTCCAAACGGGCTGCCGACGGCCAGCACAAAGTCGCCGATCTCGAGCTGGTCGCTGTTGCCCAGCTTGGCGGCCGTAAGGTCGCTTTCATCCAAGGCCATAACGGCGATGTCGGTGGCCGTATCGAACCAGAGTTTTGCGGGGCGAAGCTGCCGCCCATCCAAGCAACTGATTTCTATGGCCGAGAGCTCGGCATCGCGAACGACGTGATAGTTCGTGATGACGTAGAAGTGATCCTTGGTGTGAACCACCACGCCGCTGCCCGCTTCCTCCACCTCGCGCTGTTTACCGCTTCGTCGGCTGTAGCTGCCGCCGGCCCGCCATTGGATGTGGACGACCGTGGGGCTTACCAGTCGTACAACCGTTTTGAGAATGTTGTGTCGAGCCTCGAAGGCTTCCACGTCGTTGGCCAGCCGCTGATAAAGCTGTTGTCGCTGCCCCTCGTCGGTCAGCGGCTCCTCGCCGTGCGAAGCGGCGATGGGGCCCAGCGCCACGGCGCAGAGCAATGAACAGAAAACCAGCGCACGCCCGGTACAACGCGATTGCAATCGCCGAACGATCATGTGGCGCCTCCTGCCCCACGAGCTCTTCAGTTCCACGCGTGAACGCCGAGGGAGGGAAAGCGCGCCGGTTTTCACGGCGCAGCGCCATCGTCCCCCGCTTGGCGTTGTCGAGAATCGACGTCGCCGGCCAGGGAATATGCTCCCGGACCGGCGCGCCGTGATGCAGTCGGGCAACAACTACGAGACGTCGATCTCGATGTCGTTAATCGAAATGTCGCCATCGCCCGAACCGCTGTCGAGCAGGCGACCCCAATCGGCGTCGCCGCCGCTGGTGGCGCCGGTCCGCTCGAACTCGCGCTGGCATTCGATGCACAGCGTGGCGTATGGGAGCGCGCTCAGTCGAGCCATGCCGATTTTTTGGTTGCACGATTCGCAAACGCCGTAGTGACCGGTTCGAATCCGCTCGAGCGCGTTTTCAATCCGGCTCAGCTCGCGGCTTTCGACCTCGACCAGTTGCGAGTTGATCTCGTCCTGGGCAGAGTCCAGCGCGGCGTCCACCACGTCCCCCGCCGACTGCTGCCGCAACTCCTGAAGCGAGCTGAGGTCCCCGGCCAACGCCTTGCGGAGCGCATCGCGACGCTTCACCAAGATTTGGCGCAATTGCAGAATTGCATCTTTGCGTGCCATTGAACTCCCCCCTTGACGTCCGGAGGTGACCGCGGAGCGGATGCCGCCGCTCGGATGAGACGGTCACGCGGACTCGGATGTTCCTAAGTGCCTCTGAACTGACCCATTGGCCGCGCTACCCCCCCGGTCAGGCCGGTAGGTAGGTCCGCAACCAAAATATAGTACGCAGCCGGTCTACAAGGGGTCGCAAAGACAGGTCAAGTTGGCAAACCTTGCGGTCGCCCGTACCAAATCCTATAAACTCTTGTATTATAACGGCTTATAGCAAATCACCGACATCTGGATCGCGTCCTACGGCCAGATTTCTCCGGCCGAGGAGGTGCTGGACACGGGCTCGCTAGGGCGTGAAACCACCCGGACGACCCGCTTTCCAGGGACGAGATTCGCTGTTGGATAATCGACATCTCCGGCAGGGTTGTGCAGAAGAAATCGGCACGATCGGCAAAATCTGCGCGTTAGCCAGTTTTTGCGGCCCGCAATTTGGGGGAACACGTCGCTGTCACGAGGTTTACCTGGCGGGCCGATTCTTCCCTGCCCGGCCAGGCGATAGACTGACACCAGCCACCACTGGACATTCGGAACTACTCATGACGCAACTGGCCAAATTGATGCGACGGCACTGGAAATGGGCGCTGGGGCTGGTGCTTGCCCTGCCATGGGTACACGCCAGCCATGCGGACGACCCGCCCAAGAATCACCTGTTTTCCGAACTGACCGAGAAGGGCGTGACGATTGGCGGGCAGGCGTACCGCCTACCCGAAGTGACGATGGCCGACGGATTGGCAGCGGCCGAGCAGCAAAAGCAGCTAGAGTCAATTGCCGACGAGCGTCACCCGGTCGAGTCGCTCGTCCGCAGGTCGGTGGTGGCCCCCTTTTCGCTTAAGATCGCCACGCTCAAAGACGACGACGGGGAGGCCGGTACAGCCCGGGCCGTCGACCTGTGGTTCGTAGCGTACGGCGACATCGAAAAGATCACCAGCGACGGGGTTTTGGAGTTTTTGCAGGACGTCCGCGGGGGCGACAAAGAGAAGCCGTCGGACGACCCCGGCGAGGCGGCCTTTCTAACGGACGACGAAATTGCCGCGCAAAAGCTGACGCCTCCGGGAGTCGATCCCAAAAGCGAACGGTACTTTTTCAACACGTTCGAACTGCTCGACCGCTTGCGGCTGCGAGCGACGCGCCAGGCGGTGGTCACGTCGAGCGGCAAATCGGTGCTGGTGGCGATTCGCTTTGATCCCCGCTTCGACGCCGACTCTCAGCGACCCAACACCTGGCAGCCGCTGTCGCGCAACGATCTGGGACAAATGGTGGCAGGCGATCCGCAGCCTTATAGCGCCACGGGTTCCTATCTGAAGATCACGCCGCTGGCCGAGCCTGCGCAGGCGCTGTTTATCGAGTATCATTTGATCTTCGACGAGCCGCCGGGATGGTTCCGCGGCGCAAACCTGCTGCGATCCAAGCTGCCGGTGATGATCGAGGACGTCGTTCGCAAAGCCCGGCGCCGCTTGGGCAAAACGTTGCCGGAATGAGAGGCGTATGCATCACAACTCAACCGCTCCCGTCGTCCCCACGGCCGCCAAGCCGGGCATGTATCGCTGGACGCTGGTGGGCATGTTGTGGTTCATCTGCTTCTTCAACTACGCCGATCGGCAGGCGATTTCGTCGGTGCTGCCCGTGCTCGAAAAGGACTTCGGCTTCACCAAGGAGCAACAGGGATTGATCGGCGGGGCGTTCATGTGGGTTTACGGCCTGAGCGCCCCGCTGGCGGGAATGGTCGGCGACCGGGCGTCGCGCAAGTGGCTGATTATCGGCGGCCTATACGTGTGGAGTGCCATCACCGGGTTAACCGCGTTGTGCAGCAAGGTTTGGCAGTTCGTCGCCGTCCGCGGGGCCCAAGGATTGGGCGAGACGTTTTATTTCCCGGCCACGCTGTCGCTCATCAGCGACTATCACGGTCACGACACTCGCAGCCGAGCGATGGCCCTGCACCAATCGGCGGTGTACGCCGGCATTATCGGCGGCGGGGTAATCACGGGGGCGCTGGCCGAGTCGTGGGGTTGGCAGTTCCCGTTTGTGGCGTTTGGTGTGGCCGGGATCGGGTTGGGGCTTGTGCTGGCCAAATTCGTTCACGAGCCAGAGCCGAACGCGGCCGAGCGGATGTTCGCCGGTGAGAAGTCGTCCGACGGCGCCGGCGACGGGCCGCCCGTGCCGTGGCTAACGTTTGTTTTCCGGTATGTAACCACGCCCGCCTCGCTTCTGCTGCTGTTGGCGTTCGTGGGGGCGAACGCGGTGGCGGGCGTGCTGTACGTCTGGTTGACCACGTTCATTAAGGAAAAATTCAACGTCAGTTTGACGATGGCCGCCTTTACCGGAACGGTGTATATCCAACTGGCGGCGATGCTCGGATCGATCTGCGGCGGTTTCCTGGCCGACGCCTGGCGGGGCCGCTGGCTAGGGGGACGCGTGGGGGTGCAGGCGCTAGGCATCCTGTTCGGCACGCCGCTGGTGGTGGTCTGCGCTAAGGCGGACCAGTTGTCGCTGGTGATCTTCGGGATGCTGGCGCTGGGATTCTGCAAGGGTGTTTACGATTCGAATATCTGGGCCAGCATCTACGAGGTGGTGCCCGCCTCGCGGCGCAGCTCGGCCGTGGGGATGGCGAACATGGTCGGTTGGGGCGCAGCCGGTTACGGTTCGTACCGACTGGGCAAGCTAGTCGACGCCGGAATGTCGATGAGCGACGCGCTTGCCAGGCTGGCGGAGATCTATGGAGTGGTGGCGCTGCTGCTAGTGCTGGCGGCGGTGGTGTTTGTCCCGCGGCACATTCGGGCGGCAGGAACGCAGACGCCAACCTGATGAACCAAGGAAACTCCCTTCCATGACGCGACTGGAAGAGCGTGCGCCGTTGAAAGTCGTGTTGCTCATCTCGGGCGGCGGGACGACGTTGCGTAATTTGCTGGAGCGGATCTCTGCCGGCCGGTTGAACGTGCAGGCTGTGGGCGTGGTGTCCAGCAGCGCGACCGCCCACGGCGTGGAAATCGCCCGTGCGGCCGGCCTGCCGACGGCGATCTACGAGCGCCGCCAATTCACGGATACGGGGGCCTACAGCCGGGTGATCTTCGACTGGTGCCGACAGCGCCAGACAGACCTGATCGTCATGGGGGGCTTCCTGAAGTTGCTGGAGATTCCCGACGACTTCACCCTCCGAGTCGTCAATATCCACCCGTCGCTGATTCCGGCTTTTTGCGGCCACGGGTTCTACGGTCGCCACGTCCATGAGGCGGTGCTCGAATATGGCGCCAAAGTGAGCGGCTGCACGGTGCACTTTGTCGACAACCAGTTCGACCACGGCCCGATCCTCTTGCAACGGACCGTGCCGGTGTTGGACGACGACACGCCCGAGAGCCTGGCCAGACGGGTATTTGAGGCCGAGTGCGAGGCGTATCCCGAGGCGCTGTCGCTGATCGCGGCCGGGCGGGTCCGAGTCGAGGGGCGGCGGGTGCTCATCAGAGCGGGCACATAGAATGCGGTTGTACACGGCAAGCGGCAGCACCGCCGATGGACGGCTAGGCAAATCAGAACACCTTCCGCGTCTGTCACGACTTTATGTGCGACACGTTGGCGATCGTCGAGTCGGGGCGGGTTCTGTGGGCCAAAAACTCCGACCGCGACGCCAACGAGGCGCAATTGCTCGATTGGCAGCCGCGACAAACACACCCGGCCGGCGGCCGCGTCCGTTGCACGCATATCGAGATTCCACAAGCGCCCCAGACCTTCGCCGTGCTGCTCAGCCGGCCGTTTTGGATGTGGGGCGCCGAGATGGGGACCAACGAGCACGGCGTCACCATCGGCAACGAGGCCGTTTTCACGCGGCAACCGCTTGCGGCCACGGGCCTGACGGGAATGGACCTCTTACGGTTGGCGCTGGAACGTGCCGACACGGCTGAGCGCGCCGTGCAAACCATCGTGGCGTTATTGGAGGAGCACGGTCAGGGCGGGCGCTGCGGACTGGAAAACCCCAGGTTTTCGTACCACAACAGCTTCATCGTAGCCGATCGGCGGCAGGCCTGGGTGTTAGAGACCGCCGGGCGGTTGCACGCGGTGGAAGAAATCCGCGGCGCCCGCAGCATCTCCAACGGCCTGACAATACCGGGCTTTGCCCGTCAACATACGGACAGCCTGCGAACCCGAATCAGCGCTTGTCGACTGCGACAGGGGCGAACGCAGGCGCTTGCCCGTCGAGCAGAAACGCCAGGAGACCTGGCTGCCGTTCTCCGAGATCATGGAGAAGGTCGCACCGTGCCGCACTACGCCTGGCTCAACGGCGGCATGGACGCCCCCTGTATGCACGCTGGCGGCGTGTTGGCGGCATCTCAGACCACAGCTTCCTGGATCGCGGAACTATCGCCCGGCGGTTGCCGACACTGGGTCACCGCCACGGCAGCCCCGTGCGTGAGTCTGTTCAAGCCGGCCCGGGTGGATCAGCCGCTCGATTTGGGATTCTTGCCGTGCGACGTCTTCGACGCCAACTCATTGTGGTGGCGACACGAGCGCCTGCATCGTCAGGTTCTGGCTTACCCCGTGGAACTAAGCAGGCTATTCTTCCCGCAGCGCGACGAAATGGAGGCCGCATGGTTCGCCACTCCGCCCGAACCGCTGGCGGCATTTGCGGAGGCGGACAACTTGCTGCGAGTTTGGACCGCGGCCGTCGAAAAGCACGTTGATCAGCACGACCGGCGCGACGTGCGGCCGCTGGCCGTGCGACGATTCTGGCACAAGCGAAATAGGTGGGCGGGTCTGCCGCGGGACGCCGCCGTTGCTGGGCCCACGACGGAAGCTGTCGCCGGGACAACGCCCCATGGATGATCTCACGGAAATCATCCGCCGTGTCGCCGAGGCCGTCGACCGAGCGCGGCTGGTCGAAACGGCCGTGACGCTGTGCAACGTGTACAGCCCCACGCGCAGTGCCGGCGAAGTCTTGGACGTCCTAGCCGAACTGTTGAAGCGAGACGGTTTTCAGGTCGCGCGGCCGACAGGCGGCTGGGACGCGGCGCCGGCGGTGGCCGTGCGCTGGGAAAGTGGACGGCCGGGACGAACGTTGCAATTCGACGGCCACTTGGACACAGTTCACTTGCCGTACGTGCCCCCCGCCGTCACGCCCGACAAGATCACCGGCAGCGGGTCGTGCGATATGAAGGCCGGTGTGGCCGCAGCGGTCGAGGCGCTGCGAGCCTTGCGCGATTGCGGCGTACTTACCGCCGGCGCCGTGCTGCTGACCGCCCACGACCTGCACGAGGCGCCGTGGGGCGACGGTTCGCAATTGGACGGCTTGATCCAGGACGGCTGGTGCGGCGACGCAGTTTTGATCCCCGAGTATCAGTGCCAAACCTTGGCCGTTCGCGGCCGGGGACAGGCGGTGATGAAGGTTTGGATTCGACGCCAGGGTCCGCCGGTGCACGAGGTGATGCGGCCCGACGAACCGAACGTGATCGCGGCTGGCGCCAAACTGATTCAGCGGCTTGTGGCGCTCAACGCCCATCTGTCGGCCGGGCCGCGCGATGAATACGCCGGGCAGGCCAGCGCGTTCATCGGCCAGGTGCATAGTGGCGAAATCTACAACCAGTACCCGCAGGTGTTTCACCTGGAAGGGACGCGTCGCTGGCTGCCGGGAACGCTGCGAGCGGAAGTTGAAGCCGAGTATCGCGAGCTGCTTGCCAGCGTGGTAGGCGAAACGGATACGAAAATCGACGCCGAATTCTTCTTGGTTCGCGACGCCTTTCAGTTGCCGCTGGCAGACCCGCTGGTGCATGCGTTTCAAGAAGTGATGCGGCAAACGCGGGGCGCCCCGCTGCCGCTGGGAGGAAAACCATTTGTGGACGATGGCAACACGTTTTGGGCGCTAAAGCAAGTTGCCGCCATCACCCATGGCCCGCTGGCGGGAGGCGCCCACACGCTGGATGAATGGGTGTCGATTGACGACTTGGTTCGCGTGGCCACGGCCTACGCCGCGACGGCGGCGGTCTACTGCGGCGGTTGAGACGCCGTCCGTGCGGGAAGCTCGCCGTGCGACCCTGTCACGTTGGCAAACCTTGCGGACTAGGGAGACACAACGACGTTTGCGGCGATTAGCATTCCTATCGCACGGGGGGACGACCTTTTGTGACACAACGCCACTAATCGCTACACTGCGAACAACCGCGTTGTCGATCACCTAGAGCATATTCATTTGCCATGGAACGGCTGCGCGCTTTGCGCTAGGTCGTGTTCCATATCGGTACGTGTGGGAGTCGCGTGATATGTGGCCGCGGCACGGTACGAACTTCCGCAATGTCTTGCTAACCATCACGGTCGCCGTGGCCGCCGGCGCCTGCACCGCGGCCTTGGGCCAGGGAGTCGGCCCGCACGCGGGCGTTGGCAATCTGAGCGGTAGCGCAGCCGGCCTGGACGACGGCTATTCCAGCTTCAACGGCTTTATCCCGTTGGCTCAGAAAAGCCCGGGCTCGCTGCTGTTCCTCGATGCCAACGCCCTGCTCTACAACGAAGGTAACGATTTCTTAGGAGCGAACCTGGGCCTGGGGCGACGGGTCTACTGCCCGCTGACCGACAGCATCTGGGGCGCCTATCTGTACTACGACCGCCGGGCGACCACAAGCTACGACTTTGACCAGATCGGTTGTGGGATCGAATCGTTGGGCTCAACGTTCGACGCCCGGCTGAACCTAAATGTCCCCGTCGGCAAGCGGGATTACCGCTACGTGACCTCGGGCGGTTTTCTAGGCGGCGGGTTCATGACGTACGCCTACGAATTCAATGCGCTCACAACCTTGGACGGCGAACTGGGGGCCGTGCTGTTGGCACGCAACCATTTTCAGCTTCGCTCGTTCGCCGGCGCGTACGGGCTGCTCGACGACAAGATCAAGGACACAGCCGGGGTTCGCGGTCGGCTAGAGGCTCGCATCCATGACCAGCTTTGGCTGGGCGGCTACATCGAAAATGACAATCAATTCAACACGACGGGCGGGTTCACCGTCGAATACCGCTTCGGCCGCGGTCGATCAGCGGCCAATAACTCGACGGTCAACCTTTTTGCTCGGCTGGGCGATCCGGTGCAGCGCCGCAAGCATGTAGCGCTGGCCAACACCGACGCCAGCGGTTGGGCAACCTCGGGCGGCGCACCGCTCAATTTCGTCCATGTGGTTACTGAAGAATCGGGAACGGGCCTGTTGTCTGCCGGACCCAGTGCGGCCACGGCGCCCGACGGCTCGCTGGAGAACCCGTTCACGAATCTGGCCGACGTGGCCACCACAAGCGCCAGCATCGTCTACATCCACGGCGGCGAATATGACGGTCAGGCGATGGTCATTAACCATGCCGGCCAGACCGTGTTGTCGGACACTTTTGCGCAGACGCTGGTCACGGACGCGGGCTCGTTCGTGCTGCTGGGCAGCGGCGTGCCGGTGGTGATTTCCAACTCGCCAGGCAACGCGATTACGGTGTCCGCCAACGGCGTGACGGTCTCGGGCTTCACCATCACCGGAGCCGGCAGCAGCGGCGTCTACGCCAGCGGCGTGTCGAACGTCAAGGTTTTGGAGAACACGATCGCGGGCAGCGCCTTACACGGAGTACACTTCGACGCCATTGGCAGCGGCGAACTGATTGGCAATTCGATCACCGGCAGCGGCGGCAACGGCGCTTTCGTCGACAACATCGGTTCGCCTTTTGTGGGCCAAGTTGCGAACAACGTGTTCAGCGGCAATAACGCCAACGGAGTTCTACTGAACGGCAGCGTTACGGGCGACGTCTTGGCCAACGTGGCCAATAGCAACGGCCTCGAGGGCATTTACGTAGTCGATGGCGTTGGCGGCAACGTCAGCCAGAACTCGGCCAACGGCAACGGTCTGGATGGCTTGTTTATCGACGGGGACGTGGAGGGCGACTTCATTGGCAACGTCACGGGGGGCAATGGCCTGAGCGGCGTTCTGCTCGGCGGCAGCATCACCGGCGACGTTGCCGACAACATCGCCAACGAGAATGTGGCGACCGGCATGTTCATTCTGGGCAACGTTGGCGGCGACGTGCGTCAGAACCTAGCCAGCGACAACGGCGCCGTTGGTTTAGGCGTCGGAAACGTGGGCGGCGCGCTGCTGGACAACACCGCCAACCGCAACGGAGTCGGCGGGCTGCTCGTGTCGGACGGGGCCGGGTACATCGGACGCAACACCGCCAACGGGAACGGGACCGACGGCATCGTCGTCATCGGCACGGTCGGCGGCGACGTGTTCAACAATACAACCAACGATAACGGCGACAAGGGAATCGAGTTCTTGGGCAGCCTGACGGGCGATTTGTTCGCCAACGTAGCCAACAACAACGGAGGCTACGGCGTCAGTGTCACTGGCAGCGTCGGCGGCAACATGGCGGGCAACTCGGCCAATGGCAACGCCGCCACCGGGCTGAGTGCCGGAAGTGTGTCGGGAGATCTGGCCGACAACACCGCCAACGACAACGGTTCGGCGTTCGCCGTCGGCAACGATGGGATCAGTGTTTCGGGCGACGTTGGAGGCAGCGTGCTCCGCAACGCCGTCGCCGACAACGCGAACGTCGGTCTGGGAGTAGCCGGAAACGTTGGCGGCGACGTTTCCAGCAACGTAGCTGTAAACAACCAGCGAATCGGAATCGAGTTAGGCGGCGACATCGCCGGTAGCGTGACCGGCAACATCGCCAATCAGTCCATCATGCGCGGAATGAGCCTGTCCGGCGCCGTGGGTGGCGATATCAGCGACAACACGGCGATGAACAATACGGGCATGGGAATCGGGGCCTTTGGCGAGATCGCGGGAAGCGTGTTGCGCAACGAATTGGCCGGGAATCTGTGGGGCACTTGGATAACCGGCACGATTTCCGGCGACTTGGCGGACAACGTCGCCAACGACAACGGCACCGGGCTGTCATTCGGGCATGTCGCGGGCAGTGTGCTGCGCAATACGGCCAACGATTGTTTTTACGGCCTGCGTGGCTCGACGGTGGACGGCGATGTGCTCTTCAACGTCGCGGACCGAGCCGACAGCATCGGCATTTACATTTTTACGTCCGTAACGGGAACGGTTGGTCACAATCAAACCAACGGCAGCGCCAGCTGGGGCGTTTACGCGCAATCTGTAGGTCGCGGTGTGTTTGCCAATGTCGCCAACGGCAACGCCGACCATGGCATGCTCATCGTCAACGCGGGGGACGGCGAAATTTCCAGCAACTCGACCAATGGCAACGGTGGCAATGGCATCTCCATCAGCCTTGTCGGACTAGCGAACGTCAGCGGCAACATCTCGACCAACAACGGCGGCAGCGGCATCCACTTTAGCCCAACCGTGTCGGGCAACGTCAGTGGAAACACCGTCACCGGAAACGCCGCGAACGGCCTTCACTTTAATCTACAGTTGCACGGCAACGTCACGGCCAACACGGCCAACGCGAACGGCGGCGACGGCATCTACGTCCTGTCGAATATGACTGGCAACATCACTAACAACGTCGCCAACAACAACGTGGACGACGGCATCGACATCGACGGCTCCGTCTTCGGCGACGTCCTAGGCAACACAACCACTGGCAACGGCGATTTGGGCTTCGAGAACTAGCCTAGCCGACCATCGCGCCGGAGCATCCGCAGCGTCTCGCGCAGGGCGTCGGCGGTTTGGTTCAGGTCGTCGACAGTGTGGACGGCCGAGGTGGGTCCGCCGGGCCAGGAGAAAAGCTCCACGCCGTGGACCAACATGCCCATTTTCAATTGATGCAACAGGTCGCCAGCCGGGCGCTCCTTGAGCGCCGACCATTCGACGCGGCCCGCTTCGATTTCCTCAGCCGCGATCGACAGCCCCTGGGGATTCAAGAAAATGTGAAAGCCTGAGTACGTGCCGTAAACGATCCAGGGCGCCTGCTCTTGGCGCACCACGTCACTGAGTGCGGCGCGCAGCCGAACGGCGTAGTCGCTGGCCTCCCGACAAGCGTCGGTGGTGGCAACGATTTCGAGCATGGCGATTCCCGCCGCGGCCGAGAGCGGATTGGCGTTGAACGTCCCGTGGTGCGAGACCTTCTCGCGAACCGGCGCATCGGCGGAGGGAAACTCCAGGAATTGCATGACGTCGGCCCGCCCGGCCACGGCCCCACCCGGCAATCCGCCGGCTACAATTTTGGCCAACGTCGTTAGGTCGGGCCGAATACCGAGCGCCTCCTGGGCTCCGCCCGGCGCACAGCGAAAGCCGCTGATCACTTCGTCGAAGATCAGCAGCGCTTGGCCTTGTTCGGTCAGCGACCGAACGTGACGCACGTAATCGGGCGCAAGCGGGATCTGCCCCCAACTGGCGCCGGTCGGCTCTAAGATCACCGCAGCCACATCGTGCCCCTCGACCAGCGCTTGGCTCATCGCGTCCCGGTCACCCGGCGGCATGAGTACGACGTTGCCCGCCACCTCCGGCAGCACCCCGATCGATGGCGTGCCATCGAACCGCCCACTGACGCCTTGCGCCACGTGGTCGTGCCAGCCGTGGAAGTGTCCCGCCAAGCGGATGATTTTCTTGCGGCCAGTGAACGCCCGGGCCAGGCGCAGGGCCAAGAGCGTGGCTTCGGTACCGCTGCTGGTGAACCGGACCCGCTCGGCGGACGGCATCAGCCGCTGTACGGCGTGTGCCCAGCGAATTTCCAGTTCGTGGCAGGCGCCGAAGTGCGTCCCTAGTTCGAGCTGCTTGCGGACCGCCTCAGTCACGGCCGGGTGATGATGCCCCAACAGCAGCGCTCCGTGCCCGCCGGAGTAGTCCACATAGCGGTTGCCATCGACGTCCCACTTGTGCGAGCCCCAGGCCCGCCGCACGTAGAGCGGGTACGGCAGCAACTGCCGGCTGTCGTGGGCCAGGCCACTGGGCAGAATGCGCCTCGCTTCATCGGCCAGGCGGGCCGAGCCGGGCGTCTTGGCCCGGTAGGCGTCTTCGATGATCGACCGCGGGCGATGCATGGCGGACCGGCTTCCAGGCGTTGGTGGCAAGACCCCGTTAGATATGCAACTGTCGTTGTTCGATCACGTATTCGGCCTTGATGCCGGTGCGGGCGAAGAGCCGTTTCTCAAACGCCGGCTCGTCATGCTCGAACACCACCTGGTCGGGCGAAACCTCGGTCTGCATCTTCACTCGATGGTGCAGATCGCGCTGGATGTCGGTCTCGCTACGGTCGCGTCCCGGCACAATGTGCAACGTGAGCACGTCTCGCGAGAATTGCTCGTCGGGGTTCTCGCTGGCTATGACGACTTGAAAGTTGCGCACGCCTGGCGTGTCGCGGATCGCCTCGATCAGTCCCGACAGATCGACCCGGGCGCCCTTGATCTTCGTGAAGTCCTTTTCCGCGCGACAGATCGGCGGATACAGCCGAGGAAACGTGTAGCCACACCGCTCGCAGCGGCGATAGACCATGCCCCCTTTGACCAGATCGCCGGTCCAATACCGCACCAGCACCGTGCCGCGCCAATCGATGTGGCTGAACACCAGCA
>CAYWTU010000041.1:0-12780 GCA_964461275.1 uncultured Pirellulales bacterium
GCCTGGCCGACCACCGCCAGCGCCAGCAGCAGCGAATGGAAGGCCTGGCGGGCGTGGTCACGCCGTTATTGGTTCTGGCCGGGGCGGCATGGGTTGGACTCATGGCGCTGGCCAATGTCCGCCAGCGTCGGACGGAGATCGGTCTGTTGCGGGCGCTCGGCAAGGGATCCGCCAAGGTCGGGAGCCTGATTTTAGGCAAGGCCGCACTGGTGGGTGTGTGCGGCGCCGGACTGGGTCTGGCCGCAGGCGTTTGGATTGGTCGAGCGCTGCTGGACGGCGCCCTGGATATCGCCGCCGAGCACCAGCGCGTTCCTAGCGGCGTGCTCATAGCGGTGGCCGCCGGTGCGCCGTTGGTTTGCGTGCTGGCCGCTTACCTGCCAATGCTCGTGGCGATCTTGCAAGACCCGGCCGCCGTGCTCCGCGACGGCGCCGACCGCGGCTACTAACTGCCGCATCCGCGGAGAGAATCCGAACGCAACAACGGGCTTTCGCCCGCCGCTCGCCCGGCGACCGGCTTGAAATCCAGCGTCGACGACCTGTCGTTACGCCAGCACGCCCTTCACCACCGAGCCGGCAACGTCGGTCAAACGAAAGTCGCGGCCGTTGTAGCGGTAGGTGAGCTGCTCGTGATTTAGACCCATCAGGTGCAGGATTGTGGCGTGCAAGTCGTGGACGCTTACGCGGTTCTCTGCCGCCTTGAAGCCGACGTCGTCGGTGGCCCCATAGCTCGTCCCGCCGCGAACGCCTCCGCCGGCGAGCCAATAGGTGAAGGCGTGGGGATTGTGGTCGCGGCCGGTCCCGCCTTTTTGCACGATCGGCAACCGGCCGAACTCGCCGCCCCAGATCACCAAAGTCGACTCCAATAGTCCCCGCGCGGCCAAATCGGTGAGCAGCGCGGCGACCGGCTGGTCGGTCTCGGCCGCGAAGCCGCGGTGATTGTCGACAATGTTCTGGTGGCCATCCCAACTGCGTTCGTTCTCCATTCCGCCGCTGAAGATTTGCACCATTCGCACGCCGCGCTCGATCAATCGCCGGGCGATCAGGCATT
Source organism: uncultured Pirellulales bacterium (assembly GCA_964461275.1). Taxonomy (GTDB): domain Bacteria; phylum Planctomycetota; class Planctomycetia; order Pirellulales; family CAYNRE01; genus CAYWTU01. The sequence goes on from CAYWTU010000041.1 coordinate 1,049, forward strand.
GCCGGGCGAAATGGGTGCATTTGGGGTTGTCCAGGCCGTACAGGGTTTGTGTGGCGGCCGTTTCGCGCTCGATGTCCAGGGCCTCGGGCGCGGCCATTTGCATTCGGTACGCCAGCTCAAACGACTCGATGCGGGCGGCCAACTCCGTCTCGCGGGCGTTCTGTTCCAAGTGACGGGCGTTGATGCTTCTGAGCAAATCGAGTTGGGCTCGCTGCTGCGGATCGGACATATCGGCGCTGCGGAACAGATCGTCGATGGGGGCGCCTTGGTTTTTGAGTGCGGTGCCCTGGAACACGCTGGGCAAGAACCCCGCGCCCCAGTTTTGCGAGTGACCTTTGGGCAGGCCCCGGCCCAGGGTGTCGTACATCACGACGAACGCCGGCAGGTTCTGGCTTTCGCTGCCCAGGCCGTAGGTGACCCAGGCGCCCAGACAAGGGAATCCCATTCGTGTGAAGCCGGTGTTGATTTTGAACAGGGCCGGCGCATGGTTGTTGGAATCGGTGTAGCAGGAATGTATCAGCGCCATCCGGTCAACGTGTTGGGCCTGCTGCGGAAAGATTTCGCTGACCCAGGCTCCACACTCGCCGTGCCGTGCGAACCGGAACGGCGACTTCATCAGTGGCCCGACCTGTTCGGTAAAGAAGCCGGTGTTCTTGTCGAAACCTTGCAGTTCCTGTCCGTCGCGCTCGGTCAGTTGCGGTTTGTAGTCCCAGGTGTCGACATGGCTGGGCCCGCCGTTCATAAACAGCCAAATGACGTTTTTGGCGGGCATGGAAAAGTGCCCGTCGTGGGCCGCCAACGGGTTGAGCGGTTGGGCGGGCGAGGCGGCATGGCATTCGCGATCCAAGAGCGCCGCCAGCCCCAACAACCCGGCGCCTCCACCGGAGCGTCGCAGAAAATCGCGGCGGGTGGTTCGAGCGGCGTCGGGTGTGGCGATCAAGCGCGGTGCGGTCATTCGTTGGACTCCCTGAAGGCGCCTGGCCCTAGGGGCCCGGCGCGATTGACTTCCCGCCGCGGCGCGGCGGGTTCCGCCCCCAGCCGTTCGGCCACGGAAAAGGTGTCGCGCTCGCGGAGGTGATAGGCGGTGATCAGCTCGGCCAGAAAACCCATCGACATCAGCTGCGCCCCCAACAACAAACTTCCCAGCGAGTACAGCACGGCCGGCCGCTGATGCAGGGGCAAGAGTTGCCATTCGGGGTGCAACCGTGCCGCCACCCAGTAACCAGTCAGGTACATCAGTCCCATCGTACCTGCCAAAAAGCAGAGCAACCCAACCGTGCCCAACAGGTGTTGCGGCCTTTGGCCGAAGCCGGTGAGGAATTTGACCGTCATCAGGTCCAAAAAGCCTTTCACAAACCGTCGGACGCCATATTTCGATTGGCCGAACCGCCGGGGTCGATGGCGGACTTCGGTCTCGCCAATGCGAAAACCGCGGGCATGGGCCAGCACGGGGACGAACCGGTGCAGCTCGCCGTACAGATGCACTTCATCAAGCACTTCGCGGCGATACGCCTTGAGGCCGCAGTTGTGATCGTGCAAGTGGGCGCCGGTCACGCGACTGACCAGCCAATTGAACACCCGTGACGGGCCGACTTTGTGCCAGGGATCGTGGCGGACTCGCTTCCAACCGCTGACCACGTCGAGGCCATCGTCGAGCATTTCCAAGAGACGAGGGATTTCCTGGGGGTCGTCTTGCAAGTCGGCGTCGAGTGTGACGACGGCCCGGCCGGCCGCCGCCTGAAACCCGGCCGACAGCGCCGCCGCTTTGCCGAAATTGCGCCGCAGGCGGATGCCTCGCACGCGCTGGTCCTCGCGCGCCAGTTGGGCAATCATGCGCCAACTGGCGTCGGTCGAGCCGTCATCCACCAGCAGAAACTCGACCTCACGGTCAAGACCCTGCAGCGCCGCTTCGAGCTCGTCGTGCAACAGCCGCAAGCTCTCGGCCTCGTTGAACACCGGAACGACAACGGACAGCATAGGCGTTGACTTCGGGCAAGAGTGGGCAACCGCCGCCGGGCGCGCGGGCGGCAATGCGGCAAATCACAGCGACCGGTTCCACCAGCGGCGGCCGCGGACCACGGTATATAGGGTAACTGAAGCTGCCACTTCCGACGATATCCAGGCTAAGCGTAGGACCACCGCCGAGGCGGCCGCCGGGCCGGCGCCGTAGTGCGGTTCGAGCATCTCCAACAGCAGCAACTCGCGCACTCCCGCTCCAGCCGGCAGCAGGGAGGCAAAGCCCAAGCAGGCCGCCAGGCAAACCGCGCCAACCAGCCGCAGCACGTCGCCGGGCAGCGTCACAGTCGCCCCCAGGCCGCGTAAAGTCGCCCCCAGGCTGAGCCCCAGCAACAACCACACCGGAACCATTGCCATCCAACCCACGGCGAGCGTCGACCAGCGGTGTCGCCAGGGCAATTCAACCGCCGCATCCGCCCCTCGGCGTTGGAGAATTTGTCGCGTGGAAAGGTTCAACAAGGGAGGTGAAACGACCGCCACCGACGCGAGGCTCACTGCCAGGGCAGTGAGCGTGAGCAGCCAGTGCTCGGGCCAGCGCGGCGCCAAGATCAGGGCCGCGAACGCCGAGCCGCTGCCGACCATGGAGAGGACCTCGACGAACGTGCCGACGGTGGCCGGCACCATCCCCACCTCGCCGCGTATCAGCCCTGTTCGCAGGGCCACGGACCAGGCCTTGCCGGGAACGTATTTGCCCAAGTGGCTGATGTAGAACGCCCGCAAGGTACTTAGTAATTTGGGCGACTGACCGAATCGCCGAAGCACGAAGTAGTAGAACCACCCGCAGGGAAAGATGCCCGCGGCGTACAGCGCAGCGGCCAACGCTAGCCATCGATACTCGATGTCGACGGGGTGGGCGCGGAGATCTTCGACGGCGCCAGTAACCGTTCGCCGCAAGCCCCACGCCAACACGGCCAACACGATCCACGGCAGGATGCGCTTCCAGGGGAAGCGCGAATTTGATGGGGCTGCGGTCGACATGGCGGAGAGTATACCAAGCCGACGGCCGGTTCCGCCGCTGTAAAACGGCAAGCGCCGCCTACGGTCGCGAGGCGGTCGACTCGCCGCGCGACGTCCGCGACCAGATCAGCGCCAAGCCGTCCGCGTAGCGCTGCACCCAGCCCGCATCGCGGGCCAATTGTTCGTTCACCGGCGCCAACCGTGGGGCCAAGATGTGGTCGGTCGGCTGTGAGTCGAGCAGGTCGCGCCAACCAGGCTCGGCCATATAGAATCGCTCGACCATCTCGACGGTCGAAGTTGGGTAGACCGTTTCGTAGCGGCCGTCCATCGAGACCAGGCAATTCGGCCACAGCCGCCACAGGGCGTATTGCCCCCAATTGAATGGCGTGGCCACGTTGCCGCGAAGGTCGTTCCGCACTGCCCAATCGAGCGCTCGCACGGGAAAATCGACCGCGTTCTCCACGCCCACGTTTTCCGTTTCCGGCAAACGGAATTGCCACGGTCCATCGGCCTTGGCCAGCGCATATCCTTGATAGACCGCTATGCCCACTAGCGCCACCGGGACCCAGGCGGGCCAATCGGTCGCTTCGCCGGTGAGCATGGGCAAGCGCCGTAGTCGCTGCGGTGTGAACAGCACGCCTGCGCCCAGCCCGCAGACCGCCGTGGCCATAAAGGGCATGTGTCGGGCATGCCGCACGGCCAAGAACAGCGTCACCATAAGCACCAGCGCCACGGCCGGCTGTGCCAGCCAGCGGCGGCGTCCTAGCCACAGGGCTGCGACGGCCAGCGTTGCCAGCACCCAAAACTGGACGTAACCCAACTCCAGCGGGACGGGATGCCACTCGCGGATGCCGGGCCGTTTCATGCTTACCGCGTCGAGCAGGTAACGCCAGTAATCGAGGCCGTAAGGATTGACCAAGCTGGCCGCGGCCGCCAACAGCCCGACGAGCAGCAGCGTCGCCGCCGAATGCCAGGCGATGAGCCCGCGCGACCGAGTGTCGGCCTGACTCCACCCCAACGACTCCAGGGCCGCCAAGATGGCGGCGCCGGCGCCGTACAAGGCCACCAGTCCCAGTCCCGCCAGGAAGCCACCGTGCAGGTTGGCCCAAGCCACCATGCTCAGCGGCAGCCAAACCAGCGGCCACGCCCGGCCTTCCAGGCGGTGACGCTCGAGTAGGAACATCCAACCGGCGAACGCCGCAAACGTAAACAATTGAGCCCGTGGCAATAGGCTGTAACCGAACACCGGCATGGCCACCGCCAACAACATCCAAATCGGCAGTCGCAGCGGCGTGTGCAGTCGAGCGATGGCTGCCGTGAAGGCGATGGTCATCAGCCCCAACGCCGTCTTGAACACCAGCACGCCGGCGTCGCCCCAGTTGACGTACAAGACGTAGAACACCACGCCCGTGAGCCATTCATGGTCGACCCATTGCGGCAACTGCGGCGTGTACGAAAACGGATCGTGGCGGGGCATTTCGCCCCAGGCGAGGAACCATTGCCCCACCGCAATGCGGCCCCAAAAATCGGGATCGCCTAGCCGCATGGCAAGGTGCCGCGCCAGGTAGACCCAGACCAGAATCGCCACGGCCGGCTCAAGGGCCAACCGGGGAATCGTCCAACTCAAGCGTCGCTGACGCGCGGCAACCAACGTGCTCATGACCAACTTGCCCCTGACGCTCTTTGGAGCCCAACCAACAACCTGTTCGATTCGCTGAAATCAACCGGAATTAGCAGCGGGCCGTTGTCAGGTTGTGTGGCGGCCTATAAGGCGATGATCGGACCGGTGAATGCACTGCTAGACATACGGCCAGAGCCTGCGACGGCGCGGTCCGAGTCCGTTCAAAGATAGGTCATCCCACCGGCGCATCGGCCGCTACAATCGGCAGAAAGCGAACGGCCGTCCTCGGTCAGGCGACCAGCTACCGTTTCGGTCTCTTACGCTTCTTCGCCAGCGCAGCGGCGATCTGTGCCGATTGTCGAGCCCAGCCGCACAGCTCATCGGGGTCGCCGCGAATCTCGGCCGGAACCTCGTAGTACGCACGCATCGTGACCTTGGCACTGGGCCGGAACGGCTTTCCGCCCAACTGCTCGTACTCTGGGCGGGTCTCGTCGCTGACGCGAAAGTAGAGCCGGCCACGGAAACCAATGCCGAAGAACGTGCCGCCCAGATACAGGCCGTAACCGCCGAACATGGCCCGGCAGGTCACCGCTGAGTCGCCGCCAGCGCCATCGAGTTGGGCCAAGACCTCGGCCATGAACGGGTCTGGCGGTTTCTTGCCGGTCGATTTCTTGGCAGGTTGTGGCATGGCAGTTCCCAGAAGAACTAGGGACTGGCGACGGATGTTGACTTCGTAAGGCCGCCGCCGGTCGGGCGACCAACTTGGTCGCTAGGGCTTGTTTCGGGCCGCAATCTCCAACGCTTTCTTGTCGATTTGCGTCGTGTATTCTTGCCAGGCGCTGGGCTCTTCCTCGGTTGTTTTTCGCCACATGGTGAAGTGACAGGTCGGGGCGCCGGCGGGAATTGTGCTGTCGAACCGCACGTCGAATCCGTGTTGGGCGCCAAATTCGCGCATGGCGTCGATCATCCCCTGTACGAAATAGCGCTGAACTCGGCAGTCAAACGCCTGATAGTGATCCTGGTGCGGGCACCACAAGATGTCGAAGCTGACCTGGTCGGGGCCGTCGATCTTTGGCGACTCGAGCGACGCGTAGGCGATGCGATTGATCACCGTCGCATAAAAGCTGAGGAATTCCGCCTCGCTCATCGAATCGGGCTTGGCGGCGCCGGCCAGGATTTGCCGGCCAACGTCCAGTCCCACGCGGTGCAGCGCCTGGTAAACCGCCTGTTGACCCGCGGCGCCGAACGTCCGCTCGCAAGCCTTGAGGATTTCGATGACGGCCATCGCCTGCATGGTGCCCCATTGCCACAGCGTGGCCGGGTCGAAATCGGTCTTGCCCAAGACGTCTTCTTTGAGTCGCTTCAGTCCCTTGGCGTAGGGCTGACTGAACTGGAAATCAAGCCAAGCCGGTTCCGGACGATGCTGCCAGTGAGCCATGGCCAAGCGCCTTTGGAAAGAGTCGCCCCCCCGACGATCGTTGCCACCGGTAGGACCGGCATTTTAGTCGTATTTTCGCCCGGCCGCGACCCGCGCTCGGGCAGTCGATTCGCGCCAAGCCGAAATGTCGGTGTATGGTTCGATAGGTCCGTTGCGAAAAGTCAACGCGGCCTTCCCGCCTTTCCTTCCCCGCCCATCGACAGGACGTTTCGCGATGTCCACCGCGACCTTTCCTCAGGCCAGTTCATCCTCGACGGCCTCCTCGACACGAACCTGGCACTGGGCTTTTGCCCCCAGCGCGTTTGAATGGCTGTTTGTGATCACCGGCGGGCTGGCATTGTGCCTGCCGTGGATTTTGTGGATGGGCGAGGACGCTTTGGGGCGCAGCGACAAGGTTCGCTGGTACTTTTGGATCAACGCTTTGATCAGCTCGCCGCACGTCTATGCGACGTACGTCCGCGTGCATCGCAAGATAGGCGAAGGCCGTCTGACGTGGTGGTTAGGCTTCCCGGCGTACTTCGGCATCGCCGGCGTCATGGCGGCCGCCAGCGCCGCCGGACACTTCATCCTCGTGATGACCGCGGTCAACGTCTGGCAGTCGTTTCACTATGTCCGCCAAAGTTATGGCGTAAGTTGCCTGTACGGCCGACAAGAGAATTTCGACGAACACGACCGCCGATTCCGCTGGTGGGCCTACCACCTGGTCTTTCCGGCCCTCATCATCGGCCGCTGGGACACAATTTACGACGTTTGGGGCGGCAAGACGTATTCGTTCATTCCGATGGATTTCAGCTCGCTGGTGATCCGGTCATTATGGGTTCTGGCCGGATTGGGGGCGCTGGTTGCCGTCGCCGCCGAGATGCGATTGGCGCGACGGAACGGCGCTCGGTACAACCCGGCCAGCTTCTTGTGCTACCTGGTCTGCATGGGCGTGCACACCTACGGATTTGTGGTGGCATCGCACTTCCAACGCGGATTTATGGCCGTCACGATTTTTCACTCCGTGCAATACCTGGCGCTGGTCTGGTTGACCGAGCGCAAGCAGGCGGTGCAGCGCGGAAACCGCTGGGTCGCCATGACGCCGAATCTCGTCGGCTTCGCCATCTATTGGGTCGCCCTGTTCGCCATGGGCTACGGCTATGAGAACCACCTGACGGTCTCACTCACGAGCTATTGGACGCAGGCATCGGCCATTCTTTTGGCAGCCATTAGCGCCCACCACTACACCGTGGACACCGTCATCTGGCGGCGCTCGGCCGGGGCGTAATGGCGAACGCTTGTCGTCGTGATGTTGTTACGATGTCATCGCGACGACATTTTTGCGTATTCGCGATGTGATTTCGTTGTAGTCGCGATGCCGCTTCGATGAAGCGTCGGCAAGCAAAACGTGGCGCTGGCCCTTGTTTAGGGCCTGCTTGGGCGTTTTTCACGTAGAGAATCAGCCGCGCTCATTGTCGGGTTTCCGGCACGTGAGTTCACGCCCGTTCAGCCCGAATTCCAGGCCATTGTTGACCCCCACCGTCAACTGGTTACGCTATGGCAATCCATGGCATACACGGCGTTCCGTTGAACCCCATCGGCACCGACGATTTCTTATGGTCTTTAGGAGTAACTGTCATGCAACGGCACTTCGGCCGCGCTCAACGCCTTCGTTCTCGCGCCATTCGCTCAGTTGGCGTGCCGCGGTTGCACCTGCATTGCGAAGTCCTTGAGCAGCGCCGCCTGCTCAGCGCCAGCCGCGGGCCGTCGTATGTGCCGGGGGAACTGATCGTGGGCTTCGAGGGGGCGGTGGCGGTGCAAGCGACGGCAGGTGATCGCGCCGGCGCTTTGGCGGCGGCAACCGCGGCTGTGGAGAAGCTGGGGCTGTCGCAACCCGAGGTGTTGGCGGCGGGGGACGCGGGCGATGCCGCTCGAGTCTCCACGCTCTGGCGCATCGCGCCGGGCGCCGACTTGACGAAGCTAGCCGGCCAATTGAAGTCCCTGCCTGGAGTGGCGTATGCCGAACCCAACTGGATCGTCCGCGCCAGCGAGCTTTCCATTCAGGCGACGCCCGACGACCCGCAGTTTGGCAGCCTGTGGGGTCTCAACAACACCGGACAATCTGGCGGGACTGTAGACGCCGACATTGACGCTCCAGAGGCCTGGGACACCAGCACGGGCAGCAGCAGCGTGGTGGTGGGCGTGATCGATACGGGCATCGATTACAATCATCCCGACTTGGCGGGCAACGTGTGGATCAATTCCGGGGAGACGCCGGGCAACGGCCTGGACGACGACGGCAACGGTTTTGTCGACGACATCCACGGCTACGATTTCCACAACAACGACGGCGATCCGTTTGACGACAACGAACACGGGACGCACGTTTCCGGGACCATTGGCGCCACGGGCGACAACGGCGTGGGCGTGGTGGGCGTCAACTGGGACGTCAGCATTATGGGCCTGAAGTTTCTGGATGGCGCCGGGTCGGGTTCGACGGCCAATGCCGTGCGCGCCATCAACTACGCCACCACGATGCGCAACCGGGGCGTGAATCTGGTGCTGACGAACAATAGCTGGGGCGGTGGCGGATTCTCGCAGGCCCTGCAAGACGCCATCGTGGCCAATCGCAATTCCGGCATGTTGTTCGTGGCGGCGGCGGGCAACGGCGGCCTCGACGGCGTCGGCGACAACAACGACAACGTGGCGAATTATCCGTCGAACTACAATGTGGACAACATTATCGCGGTGGCCGCGCTGGATCGAAACAACAATCGGGCCGGGTTTTCCAACTTCGGGCCGACGACCGTCGACCTCGGGGCGCCGGGCGTCGCCATCGTCAGCACGACGCCGGGCAACACCTACAGCAGCTTCAACGGCACCTCGATGGCCACTCCGCACGTGGCGGGCGTTGCCGCGTTGGCCTGGAGTGTGAACCCCACCGCGACGTATCAAGAGATTCGCGACGCCATCTATGCCGGCGTGGATCCGGTGGCTTCCATGACCGGCACGACGGTGACCGGCGGCCGTTTGAACGCCAAGAACACACTCGACCTGTTGGGGCCTCCCGTGCCGCGCCCACCGCGGGTGACCTCCAGCACGCCCACGGGCGACGCCAGCCCGGGCGTCAGTTTCGTGGAAGTGAATTTTAGCGAGGCCATGGACCAGGGCAGCTTTAGCGTTGCCGCCGATGTGGCGTCGTTCAGCGGACCCTCGGGCAACCTGTTGGGGAGCGTCAGCGGCTTTAGCTGGGTGGACGGCAATACGCTTCGAATCAACTTTGCACCGCAGTCGCAGGCCGGCGCCTATTCGCTCTCGCTGGGGCCGCAAATCCTGGCGGCCGACAACGGCGAGCCGCTCGATCAGAACGACAACGGCACGCCCGGCGAGGCCGGCGATGGGTACGCCCTCAACTGGAATATCCCTGACGCGTTCGTTTATCAGTCGATCAGCCTGGGCGTGCTGCCGATCAATCTGGCGATCGGCCAAGCCGGCGTCACCGCGGTCGTCGACGGCGTGGACGACGGGACGGGAACGGTCAATCTGGGCGGGAACACGTTCAACTTCTACGGGCGAACCTACACCGGCGCCAGCCAACTGTTCGTCAGCTCGAACGGCCTGATTACCTTCGGCAGCGCCACCTCCGCCTATATCAACACCGATCTGACCGCCAGCCCGACCCAGGCCGCCTTGGCGGTCGCCTGGGACGACTGGCGCACCAACACCTCGGCAGCGGCCGACGTGGTGCTCGCCAAATTCTTTGATTTGGACAACAACGGCGTGCCCGAGTGGTTGGGAATTGAATGGGACCGCGTGCGACACATCGATGCGCCGACCACGGCCGGTCAGGTCACGTTCCAGGCGTTCATCCAGCTCAATACGGGAGCGCAGCCTGGGTTGATCATTTACAACTACATTGACATGAACGCCTCGAATGCCACGATTTCGGACGCCGCCAGCGCCACGGTGGGGATGAAGGACGAGGGGCCGCAAGGCGTCAACCGCACGTTGACGTCGTTCAACACAGCTTCGACGCTGGCCACGTCGCTGAAGTCGATCTTGTATTTTGGCGTGGCTAGCACGAGCGCCGCCGGGCAGAACACGCCGGCGGTTGAAGCCGCGCGGTTGGGGGGCGCCAGCCCGATGGCTGCGGCCTGGGCGCTGCGATGGAACTGGCTATTGGAAGAGGCCGCGGCCAGCCGTCAGGCCAGCCAAGTCGACGACGATTTGCTGACGCTGTTGGCGCAGCACCGGCGGCGTTGAAAGATTCAGCTAGCGATTGCCACAGCTTGTTCCGCTCGACTGGCTCGGTCGGTTAACCGGGGCGGCCGGCGGCGGTTCGTGGCTTGGCCAGTTTATCGCCAGGCGTCGGCGAACGCCTGTTGCAGGCAGGCCAGGGCGGCCTGGCCTTGCGAACCGTCGACCAACAGATTCACGCGAACTTCGCTGGTGTTGATCATTTCCAGGTTGATGCCCGCCCGGGCCAAGGCCTGAAACGTCCTAATCGCCACGCCGGTGTGCGTCCGCAGGCCAACGCCCGTGACGGAAATTTTGGCCACCCTGGCCGACGACGTTACGCCGCCGCAGCCCATCTGCCCGGCCAGCGTCTGGGCCACCCGAACGGCGTTGGCGAGCGAACCCTGGGGCACGGTCCAGCTCAAGTTTGCTCGGCCTTCGCGGCCCATGCTCTGCGTAATCATGTCGACGAATATGCCGGCCTCGGCAATCCCCTCGAACACCTTGGCGGCAATGCCGGGTTGGTCCGGGACGTCGGTTATCGTGACCCGAGCCTGTGACTCGTCCAGGCCGATGTCGTTGATCGCCAGGTCTTCCATGCCTTGCAGCCGGGCCACCACTTCCATCGGCGTGCTCTTGACGGCCGGCGCCGCGGCCCCCGTCGTGGGGACGGTCGCCGTCGGCTTTCGCTCCAGCGCGAACGCGGCGTGAACGGCCCGCAGGGCTTCGGTGGCCTGGCCTCGTTCCACCAGCACGGAGATCTTGATTTCGCTGGTGGTGATCATGTCCAAATTCACCCGAGCGTCGGCCAGGGCGCGGAACATCCTTTGGGCCACGCCGGTTTGCTTGGCCATGCCCAGCCCGACGGCGCTGACCTTGGCCACGTTGTCATCGTGCGTGACTCCTTCGGCGCCCAGTCGCTCCGCCGCCGCCGTCACCGCCTCGATCGTGGCCTTGAGTTCACTCTTGAGGACCGTGAACGAAAGGTCGGCCCGGCCTTCGGCTCCAATGTTTTGCACGATCATGTCGACCGTGATGTTGCGAGCGGCGATGTTTTCAAAGATCGCCAGGCTGGAGCCGGGCCGGTCGGGCACTCCCAACACCGTCACTCGGGCCTCGTCCTTCATCAGCGCCGCGCCGCACACCGGTTGATCGGCCGTTTCGCCCGCCGCCACGATCATGCTCCCCCGGTTGTCGCTGAAGCTGCTGCGGACGTGGACCGGGACGCCGAACTTCTTGGCGAACTCGATCGAGCGGTTGTGCATCACGCCGGCCCCCAAGCTGGCGAGCTCGAGCATCTCGTCGTAGCTCACCTGCCCGACCATCCGGGCCTCGGGCAGCGCACGGGGGTCGGTGGTGTAGACGCCGTCGACGTCGGTATAGATTTCGCAGGCGTCGGCGTGGAGCACGGCGGCCAAGGCGACGGCCGTGGTGTCGCTGCCGCAGCGGCCGAGCGTGGTGACGTTGAACTGATCGTCGATCCCC
>CAYWTU010000042.1:0-12675 GCA_964461275.1 uncultured Pirellulales bacterium
TGGCGTGTTCGTGTTCGAGCAAGGCGCATGGCACACCGTTCGCCCCACCGATCCCAAAGTCAGCTTTCAGATCTATTCCAGTCTCTCGTTGGGCGATCGGCTGCTGTTGGGCCAGTATCCATCGGGCGAAATCTGGACGCTCGACGATTTGCAACTGAACCGTCAGGCCGGCTGGCCGCCTGTGATGCCGGGCGTTCGCAATGTCGCCCGCGAGGCGCAGACCTTGTCCATTTATGCCGGCCGACTTTACGCCGGCGTTTGGCCGTGGGGCGAGGTCTGGCGACACGACCCGCACGACCGGTCGTGGACGCTTCAAGGCCGAATGTTCACTCACCCGCAGCCGACCGACGCGACCACGCACCCCTACGAAAACGAAACCAAGGCCCTCGATCCCGTACTCAACCGCTGGGGCCAACGCGTTACCAGCCTGACCCCCTGGGGCGACTCGTTGTATATCGCCACTTCGGCCAAAGGCCCCAACCCCTATGAAGAAAAGTTCAGCTTCATGACTGCCGAACAAGCCCAGGAATACGGCGCCGTGTATCGGCATCGCGTGCCGGGCTGCGTCAGCGTGCCATTTCACTGGCGAACCGGCGAAAGCCAGTTTGCATTTCGCTGGACGCCGTCGAGCCTGGTGGTATTTCAGGACGGTGAAGAATTGGGCCGCGCCGAGTGGCCCCCGGTGCCCGAGGAACCATTCCCCAAACCGGTTTTGGTCAACGGCGCCAGCGGCGCCTATGGCGCACATCCGGCGCCGCTTCGGCCCGAGCAACATGTTCAGATGCGGCGGCCGCCGCTTAGCGTTTACGTCGACCTGAGCCGGGTGTTCGACGGGAAACTGCCCCTGGCCGACCGCCAACGACAGATCGACGCCATGCTCGACCGCGTCGCCGACAGCGGCCTGACGGCCGTCATGCCCTACGCCAACACCAGCTCGGGCAAGGTCTACTATCCCAGCGCGGTCAATTCCCGCCACCTGTTTCGCGATTGGGATCCGCTGGGTTATTTCACCTCCGCGGCCCGTGACCGCGGACTCGATGTCTGGCCCGCGTTTTGCGTTCTGGCCAGCGGACACTTCGAGCCGCAGGGCGTGCTCCAAGAGCGTCCCGAGTGGGCCGTGCGGCAACTCGATGGCCAATCGTGGGGCTTCTTGTCGCCGGCGCATCCCGAGGCCCGCGGGTGGGTCGTTGCGCAGTTGGTGGAGATCGTCGAGCGCTGCCAGCCCGACGGATTGCTCCTGGACTATCTGCGGTACTTCAATCGACCGTATCAATTGGACGTGGCCGCCCAAGCGGCGCTTGACGCGGAGCTGTCGGGCCTGAGCGACGAGTCGGCCCAACGGGCGCATCGACAAGCCGTGCACGAGCGGCATCTCACGGCCCTGATGGAAGAAATCGCCCGCGCCGTACGCGCACGGCGTCCGCAAACGCGACTGGGGTTATACACCTGGGGGCCGCACGTGGCGCAAAACCACCTGGTGGCGCAGCCCTGGCCCGATTGGGCGCGTCGCGGGTGGGTCGATTTGGTCAACGTCTCTGGTTATTACTACGCCCAGCAGAACGGGCCGGACTGGCACGAAACGTACGAGCGGCGGCTGCGCGAGGCGCTGCAACTCGCCGGCGCAGACCAGCGTCGCGCGCTGGTGACGGTCACCGTAGGAGTAAAAACCAGCCACGGCGAACTGACGACCGCGGCTGAAATCGACGACTATTTGCAGCGAGCCGCCCGCACGGGCGTGGACGGCGTGGGAATGTTCACTTGGGCGGCCATGGAACCCTACTTGGACGAACTGGCCGGGCAGAAATCGATTTCTCGCTTCGCCGACCTTTTACCCGTTCCCAGGTGGTAGCTCAGCGCCGGCGATGGCCGCGGTCGACCTACGTCACCGGCGCGTCCCCCTCTCCCGCCGCCACGCAGGTGGCGATCGCCAAATCGCCCGTCACGTTGAGCACCGTCCGACACATGTCCAAGATTCGGTCCACCCCCAGGATGATCCCGATCCCTTCGCCCGGCACGCCCACCGATTGCAGCACGATCACAATCAGCGGCAGCGACCCGCCCGGCACACCTGCGGTGCCGATTCCCGCCAAGACCGACATCAGCACCACGCTGAACTGCTGCGCCACGCTCAACTCGACCCCAAACAGTTGCGCCAGAAACAGCACCACCACGCCTTCGTACAGCGCGGTGCCGTTTTGATTTCCCGTGGCCCCAATCGTCAGTACGAATTGCGAAATCTTCGGCGGCACGCCGAGATTGTCCTTGGCCACCCGCAGCGCCGTCGGCAGCGTGGCGTTGGACGACGACGTGCCGAACGCGGTGAGCATCGCCTCGGAAATCTGCCGAAAGAACGCCAGCGGATTCCTTCGGGCCACGACCCACAGGACCAGCGGATAGACCACCAACAGGTGCAGCGCCATTCCGGCCAACGCCGTCAGCACGAACCGCAGCAGCGTAAGCAGCACATCGAGACCCAGCCGGGCGGTGATGGAAAACAACAAACAGGCCACCGCATACGGCGCCAGCCGCATGGCAAAGGCGATGATGGCCATTGAGACGTCGAACAGCGCTTGCAGCCAGGCGATCATCGGCGCGCTCCTTTCGCCGGGCAACGTTCCCAGCGCGATGCCAAACGCCAATGAGAAAAACATCACGGCCAGCATTCCGTTGCCCTTGGAACTGCCGTCCAAGGCGCCCACCATTTCCTGCAGTGGATTCTCCGGCACGATGTCCAGCAGCGTGTCGCGCAGCTTTTTGGCCTTTTTGGCCTTGGCCACTTCGTCCGACGCCTTGCCGGCGTAGGGGGCGGCCAGCGTCGTTCGCTGCTCGTCGGTCAGGCTGTTGCCCGGCTGAAATAGGCCGACTAGCGCCACGCCGATCAGCACCGCCGACAGCGACAACACCAACGTCAGCCCCAACGTCTGCAAGCCGATGCGGCCCAGTTGCCGCACGTCGCCCAGCTCCAACACTCCCAACGACAGGGCCGAGAAGACCAGCGGCACCACCACCATCAGCACCAGCCGCAGAAACAAGCGACCCAGCGGATCGGTGTAGTTGGCGACGAAGTTGGCCAGGCGGTCGTCGACGCCGTCGCCGTCCGCGTCCAGTGCGGCGCGCCGCTCGAGGGGCACAGGCGAGAAATAGAAGTTGGCCGCCAGTCCCAGCGTGGCCCCGATGACCAGACCCAGCAGTATCCGCACGTGCAGCGGCAACGGTGGGCGCCGGCCCTGGTTCGGGTCGGCGTTGCGATTGGCGTGGGCCAGTAAATCGGACATGCGACAGCCTTGGACGCGCGCGACAGGGGGCTCGGCTGCACAGTCTAATTGGCCGTCAATCAATCTGACAACGGTCCAGTAACTTCCGTTGGATCCGACTCGAAAACGTGTGAGGCGCTTGCCGGGGGGTGACAGCCGCCATCCGCCGCCCGACAATAACCAAGCCGTACCCCACTGGCCAATATTCGTGCCGCTGCTGCCCAGGGGAATCCGCCTCCATGTCCACGGTCGCCACCACGTTGTTGTCGCCCGAGTTCCTGCAACAACTGGAACGACTCGAG
This sequence comes from uncultured Pirellulales bacterium, assembly GCA_964461275.1. GTDB lineage: Bacteria > Planctomycetota > Planctomycetia > Pirellulales > CAYNRE01 > CAYWTU01. Next base: position 3,557 of record CAYWTU010000042.1, read on the forward strand.
CTGACCAGCCGCAAGATTTTTCGCGGCGCCCTGAAGGGCGAACGGCGCAGCCCGCGCAAGGGACAAAGCGTCGAGTTCGCCGACTATCGCAATTACGTTCCCGGCGACGACTTGCGGTTTCTCGACTGGAACACCTACGCCCGACTCGATCGACTGTTTCTGAAGCTGTTCGTGGAAGAAGAGGATCTGCATTTCCATGTACTCGTCGACGCCAGCCGGTCAATGAACTTTGGCGAGCCGACCAAGCTCGAATACGCCAAGCGCGTCGCCGCGGCGTTGGGCTTTGTGGGCTTGGCGCATGCGGACCGCGTCAAGGTGGAGACCCTGGGGCAGGGACTCCGCCACGCCTCGCCTGCGCTCCGCGGGCGGCGGAGCGTTTGGCGGCTGTTTCAACAGGTGGAAAACATTGCCGTCGAGCCGCCCGCGCCGTTGTCGGTTGGCGTCAAGAACTTCTGCCTTCGCAACCCGGGCCGCGGCATTGTGGTGCTGATTAGCGATTTGTTGGACAAGCACGGCTTCGAGGAAGCGCTCCGCTGGTTCGCCGCGCGGCAACTCGACGTGTACGTGATTCAGGTTCTCAGTCAGGAAGAGTTGGAACCCGAGCTGGCCGGCGATCTGCGGCTGACCGATGCGGAGGACGACGACGTGACCGAGATCACCGTGAGTGCGCCGCTATTGACCCGTTATCAACAGACGCTCAATAGTTTCGTGGGGGCGGTGCGCGAGTATTGCGCGCGGCGGAACATGAGCTACCTATTGGCCAGCACGCGATTGCCCTTCGAGCAATTGGTGACGCGCTATCTGCGTCAGAGGGGGCTGGTGCGCTGATGTGGCGGCAGTTGTTTAACGTCCAGTGGACCAGCATGCTGAACGCCTGGCAGTGGGCCGCGCTGGCGCTGGTGCCGCCGGCCATCGTGGCGCTCTATTTCCTCAAGCTCCGCCGCGAGCCGCGGGTAGTGCCCAGCACGTACCTATGGCATCGTTCGCTGGAAGACCTGCACGTCAACAGCCTGTGGCAAAAGCTTCGCCGCAGCGTCTTGTTGTGGCTGCAATTGTTGCTCGTGGGACTGGCGATTTTGGCCCTCCTGCGGCCCAGTTGGCGCAGCAGCAAGCTCAGCGGCGATCGGTTTGTGTTCCTGATCGATAATTCGGCCAGCATGTTGGCCACCGACGTCGCCCCGTCGCGCCTGGCCGAAGCCCAGCGGCAAGCGCGGCAATTGATCGAGCAAATGCCAGCTTCGGCCGTGGCCATGGTGGTGAGCTTTTCGGACAAGGCCCGCATCGAACAGTTGTTTACCGACAACCGCAAAGACCTGCTCCGGGCGGTCGAACAGATTCGCCCCACGCACGCCTCCACGTCGCTGGACGAGGCCCTCCGCGTGGCGGCCGGGTTGGCGAACCCGGGACGCATCAGCACCGATGCCCGCGACATTCAGGCCGCCGACCCGCTCCCCGCCACGTTGTATCTGCTCAGCGACGGTAAGTTCGCCGACGTACAAGGGTTTTCTCTGGGCAATTTGCAACCGGTATTCGTGCCCATCGGCGCGCCGCAAACCGAGAATCTGGCGATCGCAGCGTTTAGCGCCAAGCGCCACGATCAGACCGGCAGGCTGCAAGCCTTCGCGCGAGTTGAGAACCACGGTCGCAAACCGGCCCGGGCCGAGCTGAGCTTGTTTCTCCAGGGCGAGCTGGTCGACGCCATGCCGGTCGAGGCGGCCGCCGGCGCAGCGGCAGGCGTCACGTTCGACGTTGGCGACCTGAACCAAGGCGTGCTCGAGGTGCGGCTTGAGCCGCTCGACGCCCTGACTTTGGACAACACCGCCTGGACCGCTGTCAACCTTCCCCAACCGGCCCGCGTGTTGTGCGTTACCCCCGGCAACCCGGCCTTGCAGTTCGCCTTGACCACCGACCGAGCCGCCGAGTTGGCCGACGCTCGTTTTGAACCTCCCGCCTTTCTCGATGCGCCCGCTTACGCCACGGCCGCCGCGCGGGGCGACTATGACCTTGTGATTTTCGACCGCTGCCAACCTAAAGATATGCCAGCGGCGAACACGCTGTTCATCGGAGGCGTGCCGCCGCTGCCGGATTGGGCGACTGGTGAAAAGTTCACGCCGCAGATTATCGACACCGATCCGGCCCATCCGCTGGTGCAACTACTGGAGCTGTGGGACGTGGCGATTGTCGAGGGAACACCGCTGCGCGGGCCGCCTGGGGCGAAGACCCTCATCCAAACTCAAGGGGGGGCGCTGCTGATGATTGCGCCTCGCGACGCGTACGAAGATGTGGCCCTGGGCTGTGAAATTGTATCGACCGACCGCGTTAACACGAATTGGCCGTTGCGGCTGAGTTTTCCGCTCTTTGCGCTGAACCTGGTGGAATATTTTGGCCGATCGGAACAGGCCCTGTCGGCCGGCTCGACGCGGCCGGGGCAGACTGTCGAACTGCGGAGCGCCGCTCCGACAGCCGATATGGAAGTTCAATTGCCCGACGGCAAACCAATCCGCGTTCCCCGGAATCCACAACACACCTACAGTTTCGTCCACAGCGACCAATTGGGGGTGTATCAGGTTCGACAGGCGGGCAAGGTTACGGGCCTGTTCGCAGTCAACCTGTTCGACGGCGCGGAGAGCGATTTATCGGTCCGCGATCAGAACTCGATCAAGATCGGCTACGTAGAAATAGCGGGTCGATCCGGGGCCGTACCGGCCGCCCGGGAAGCCTGGAAATGGTTGGTCTTGCTGGCACTGGTTGTGCTGGTGGGCGAGTGGTATATCTATAATCGCCGCGTGTACTTCTGACGCCCGACCAGACGGAAGGGACGGCGTCTGCCGCCATGTGCCGCAGCGCCAGCGAGTAATCATCAGCAGATTTGCAGTCCGTGCGGCGCGCCTGCTCGATGTGGTGCATCGAGCGCCGGTGCGACCGCGATGGGGTGACCATGGTCAAGCTCAGTCAACCGGGCAAACACACTCAACCGGCCAAACTCAGTCAACCGCGTCGACCGGCCGAGGCGCGTCGGCGCAACGACAAGACCGTCGTGCGGATCATCGAAAGCGATCTGATTCACAAGGTCAGCTACGATCAGTACCGCGACAAAGTCCGCGACAAATACAGCGGGCCACAGGGGGCATTTCTCGCCACGGGAAGTTTCTTCTGCCTGCACGCGCCGCTGGGCGAGAGATTGTTTCGCAAGCGTCGCTTCGACTTGACTGGCTGCAAACGGATTCTGGATGTCGGCAGCGGCGCCGGTCAGATCGCCAAGCACCTGCTCAAGTACGCCGACTGGAACGCCAAGATCACCTGTTTGGACCTCTCGCACGAGATGTTGCGCCGGGCTCGAAATCGACTCAAGAGCCACCGGCCCAAGCACGTTGTGGCCGACGTTACCCGGCTGCCCTTCGCGTCCGAGGCGTTCGACTGCATCACCTGTGGCTACGTGCTGGAGCACCTGCCCGACGTACGCGAGGGGCTGTGCGAACTGTCGCGAGTGCTGACGCCCGGCGGACGAATCCTGGTGTTCGCCACCGAGGATACTTTGGCCGGCGCATGGACCAGCCGCCTGTGGGATTGCCGCACCTACAATCGCGACGAGTTCTATGCCGCGGCGCATAGCGTTGGCCTGCGCTGGCGGCAAGAGCTGTGGTTCACCAGGCTGCACAAGGCGCTCAAGGCGGGGGGCATCTGCGTGGAGTTGCAGAAGCCGGTGTTCTAAATAGCTTGACACGATTTGCGGAGGCGACATCCCCGTAGCGGCGGCGTCCCGCCGCCGAGAATTGCCTGGAAGTCATCCACTGCGAAGCCCATGGCGGCGAGACGCCGCCACTACGACGAAATCCCACCCGGAATCGTGCAGGGCTATTTAGTTCCGCCGTTCCGCCGTGGGACAAGCCCTGGGACAACGTGAAGACTGCATTTTGCTTGCTCCTGGGCGCGGCTGTCCTGGCGGTCTGCCCGCCGGCGGCGGCTGATCCGCTCGCGCCGCTGCGCTACAACCATCCGAACGCAGTGGTTGACCTAGGCGTTGGGTTATGGGCTTGGCCCCTACCCTGCGACGCCGATCAAGACGGTGATTTCGACCTCATTGTCTCCTGTCCCGACAAGCCCTCCAACGGCGTCTGGCTATTCGAGAATCCCCACGGCGACACGGCTCGCAATAAGCTGCCTGTGTTTCTTCCGGCCCGCCGCCTGAGCAAGACCGTCCACTACGTAATGCCCAGCTATGTAGACGACGGCCTGCGCGTGCTGTCGCCGGGCCACGAATACCCGCAATTCACCACCGTGGGGACCGCCGAGCGGCTCAATCTTCCGCTGGCCCGCGACTTTTACAAACCTGTCGGCAGCCAGCCCAAGGGTCCCAAGGTGCGCCACAACCAATGGCGATACGTCGATTACGACGGCGACGGCGCGCTCGACCTGGTCACCGGCATCGAAGACTGGAGCGACTACGGCTGGGACGACGCCTGGAACGAGCGCGGCGAGTGGACCAATGGACCGCTGCACGGCTTTGTGCTCTGGCACCGCAACGAGGGGACGACCGTGGCGCCGCGCTACGCCGCGCCCGTGAACGTCCAAGCGGACGGGAAACCTGTGGACACCTTCGGCTGTCCGACGCCGAACTTCGCCGATTTCGACGCCGACGGCGACCTCGACTTGGTCTGCGGCGAATTCCTCGACGGCTTCACATACTTTGAAAACGTCGGTACGCGCCGCCAGCCGCGCTACGCGGCGGCGGTTCGACTCCAGCAGCCCGACGGCGCCGAGTTGCGGATGGAATTGCAGATGATTGTGCCGATTGCCTTCGACTGGGACCGCGACGGCGACCCGGATCTTGTGGTAGGCGACGAAGACGGCAGGGTGGCGTTGGTCGAAAATGTCGCGTCGCCCAGGCAATCGAATTCGGACGAGTCGCGCCGGGCGCCGGTGTTTCTTGCCCCACGCTATTTCCAACAACAGGCCGATACGCTCAAGTGCGGCGCCCTGGCCACGCCGCACGGCTGCGATTGGGACGGCGACGGCGACGTGGACATCGTCAGCGGCAACACGGCCGGTTACATCGAATGGTTCGAGAACCTCAGCGGGGCGGGTGCGCCGGAGCCGTGCTGGGCGCCGCCGCGCCGCCTGGAGGTCGATGGCCAACCGTTTCGCGTTCAAGCGGGCCCCAACGGCAGCGTGCAAGGGCCGGCTGAGGCCAAGTGGGGCTACACGACGCTTTGCGTGGCCGACTGGGACGGCGACGGGCCATTGGACGTCGTGCTAAATTCGATTCACGGCCGGGTCGAATGGCTGCGGAACGTCGGCACGCGCACGGCGCCAAAGCTGGCTCCACCGGCGCTGGTGGAAGTGGAGTGGCTCGGGCCCGCGCCCCAGCCGCGCTGGGCCTGGCGACCGCCCATGGGCAAGCAGCTCGTTACCCAATGGCGCACCACTCCGGCGGTGGTCGACATCAGCCGCGACGGACTGCCGGACTTGGTCATGCTCGACGCCGAAGGTTTCTTGGCGCTATTCGAGCGAGCCGAGCGCGACGGGCGCCGCGTACTGCTTCCCCCTCGGCGAGTCTTTGTCGACGACCAAGGGCGACCGCTGCGGCTTAATGAGCGCGGGGGCGGCGGCAGCGGTCGTCGCAAGCTGTCCGTGGTGGACTGGGACGGCGACGGCCAACTCGACCTGCTGCTCAACTCGGCCAACGCCGACCTATACCGCGGTTTGGGCAGCCGCGACGGCCTGTGGCGGTTCGAGCATGTGGGCCCCCTGGCGGCGCAAAATATCGAAGGGCACGACGTCAGTCCCACAACCGTCGATTTCGACGGCGACGGCGTCCCCGACTTTTTGGGCGGCGCTGAGGACGGCCGGCTGTACTTTTTGGAGAATCCACGAGGGCGAATGGCTGATAACTAGCTTGTCGGCCGAGTTCGGCAGTTGGCCCAGGCTCTGATTTTCCCCTTCCGGGGCGCGAATTCGGCGTGCAATTTGGCCCGGGCGGAAGTAAGATGCCACCTGGGCATGGAGCACATATTGGTGTTGTCCGGCGGGTGTCCCGTCCGATGCACCTCCCGCTGAATTCAAGGCGCCAAAACATGCTGAACTTCCACGATCGCCCGTATCGGCTCTGCGACGGCGTTTCGCGGCGCGAGTGGCTGAGGGCCGGCAGCTTGGGCCTGTTCGGATTGTCGCTGCCCACCCTGTGGCAAGCGCGGTCGGCTCAGGCGGCGTCGCTTGTGCCGCGCGACCCTGCCGACCCGTCGTTCGGCCGGGCCAAGAACTGCATCGTGCTGTTTCTGATGGGCGGCCCCCCCCAGCATGAAACCTGGGACCCCAAGCCTAACGCCCCGGCCGAAATCCGCGGCGAGTTTCAGCCCATCGCCACCGCCACTCCCGGCCTGATGGTCGGCGAGCTGATGCCGCAAATGGCCAAACTGACCGACAAGCTGGCCGTAATTCGTTCGATGCACACCGGAGACAACGCCCATTCGTCTAGCGGTTATTGGATGCTCACTGGCGTGCCGCACGCTCCGACGAACGTGGAAAACGCCACGCCGGGGGCGCCGAACAATTGGCCCTGCGTCGGCGCCTTGGTGCAACAGATCCGCGGCGAACAACGTCATGCTGCGCTGGCCGCGGGGCACGGCGTGCAGCCAGCTATTTTGCCCGACGCCGTTCGCCTGCCGGAGCACATCTGGAACACCGGCGGCATTACTTGGCCAGGCCAGGACGCCGGGTTCTTGGGGCGCACGGCCGACCCTTGGCTGTTGCACTGCGACCCCAATTCGCCCGAATTTCAGGTGCCGGGCGTGGCGTTGCCGCAGGAGAGCCCCGCGTCTCGGCTCGATGCGCGTCGCTCACTGCTGACACAAGTCAATGGACATCTGGACCGCCTCGCGCGGCGAATCGACGCACCGGCCGGCCCGTACGACCGCTGGAACAACCTCAGCCGTCAGGCGTGCGACTTGATGACGTCGCCCGCCGCGCGCCAGGCATTCGCGATCGATCGGGAGCCGTCGACCGTTCGCGACCGTTACGGCCGCAGCCGGTTCGGTCAAAGCGTCCTCTTGGCCCGGCGACTGATTGAAGCGGGAGTGACGTTTGTTCACGTCAATTGGACTCGGCCGACGACCGACGATGATAAGAATCCGGTTTGGGATACGCACACGGACAACGCCCAACGGCTCAAGAACGACCTCATGCCGCCGATGGATCAGGCGTTTTCGGCGCTGTTGGAAGACCTGGCGCAGCGCGGTCTGTTGGACGAGACGCTGGTGGTGGTGATGGGTGAATTCGGCCGCTCGCCCAAGATCAATCCTCTGGGCGGTCGCGACCATTGGGGCTACGTGTTTTCCTTGGCCTTGGCCGGCGGCGGCGTTCGCGGCGGCACGGTTTACGGCGCCTCGGACAAGATCGGCGGCTACCCGGCCGATCGACTCACGCGTCCGCAAGATCTGTCGGCCACCATGTTCCATTTGCTCGGCATTCGTCCTGACACGGAACTGCGCGATCCCTTGGATCGCCCGCTGCCCATCAGCCGCGGCGAGGTGCTGCGGGCGATTTTGTAGGCTAGCCAAGGCCCTTTCTTCGATCCGAACGCAACATGCCCAACAGCGTAAAACTCCATCGCGTTCTACGCGCCGCTCCCGAGCGGGTGTTCAAGGCGTTCATCGATCCCGCTGCGATGGTGAAATGGTTGCCGCCCTGCGGATTTACGGGACACGTTCACGAAATTGATGTGCGAGTCGGCGGCGGATATCGGATGTCGTTCACCAACTTCGGCAGCGGCATGAGCCACTCTTTCACCGCCCGATTCGTCGAACTCGTTCCCGGAGAGCGGCTCGTGTACACCGATCGCTTTGACGACCCTAGTCTTCCCGGTGAAATGCACGTAACCATAACGCTCAAGAAGGTCGGCGTTGGAACCGAGATCGACATACTTCAAGAGGGCTTGCCCGACGTGATCCCGCCCGACGCCTGTTGCCTGGGCTGGCAGGAATCGCTGTTGCAGTTGGCGCAACTGGTTGAGCCTGAAATTCCAGGCTGACGCCGTGCGGAGCTTTGTTCGCAGGACGCTTTCGCCAGAACGGATGCCGCTGTCATGCCGTCGGCCGTCAGTTACATTGTGATCCCGGCGCGAATGGCCTCCAGTCGTCTGCCGCGCAAGTTGCTGCTCCGCGAGACAGGCAAGACCCTCTTGCAGCACACCTATGAAGCCGCCCGACGGGCGACCCTGCCGCGCGACGTGATCGTGGCCACCGACCACGAAGAGATTCTGGCCGAAGTGTACGCCTTTGGCGGCCGCGCCGTGATGACCAGCGTCGACCTGCCCAGCGGCACCGATCGCGTAGCGGCCGTCGCCCACGAGCTGCCCGACGCCGAAATCTTGGTCAACGTGCAAGGAGACGAGCCGGAATTGTCCGGCGATTCGATCGACCTGGTGGTGCAGCTCTTGCAGCGCGATCCCGCGGCGCAGATGTCCACCTTGGCCACGCCGATTCGCAACCGGGCGCAATTCGAAGACCCAGCCTGCGTCAAAGTGGTGTTCGACGACCGCGGCCGAGCGCTCTATTTCAGCCGCAGTCCCATCCCGCATCCCAGACAATGGGACGACGGACTGTTGACGGTTGAGCCGCCGGCGTTTTATCAGCACGTGGGGATGTACGCCTACCGCCGCGATTATCTCTTGCAACTGGCGACCATGCCGCCGGCGCGGCTCGAGCTGCTCGAAAAACTCGAACAGTTGCGAGTCTTGCAGGCGGGGCACGCGATTGTGGTTGGCGTGGTCGACGAGCCGACGTTCGGCATCGATACGCCCGAGGATTATCGGCGGTTTGTCGAGCGAACCCGCGGCCGGTAAAATGTCAACTTGTTCGTTTTTCGATCGTCCCAGCGCGCGGGGACGATCGAGTCGAGTCATCGCGGCACGACGCGGCGGTTTTCCAGGAAGGTGTTGGGCAAATGACGAAGCATATTTTTGTGACCGGCGGGGTGGTCAGTTCCCTGGGCAAGGGGCTCACCAGCGCCTCGATCGGGATGCTCTTGGAACAACGCGGTCTGAGCGTGCGGATGCAAAAGCTCGATCCGTACCTGAACGTCGACCCGGGCACGATGAGCCCCTATCAACACGGCGAAGTGTA
>CAYWTU010000043.1:0-12610 GCA_964461275.1 uncultured Pirellulales bacterium
ACGTACAACTCGATTCGTACCGCCTGGCGCAGTACACGGTCGCCATTCCGTGCTCCATCTGCGGCGAAGGAAACACCTACGACGCCGAGCTGTGCCGGACGTGCTCGGCCCCAATGGCGCTGGCCCACCAGGCCCACTCGCAGAAAATCATGCCGCGGACGATCGCGGCCATTGGGCCCAGCGGCGTGGGGAAGACGGTCTATCTGGGCATGTTGCTCGACATGCTCAGCCGGCAGCCCCAACAGATGCAGATGTTGGCCCGGGGAGCGTTTTCCATCACCTTGCAGCAAACGGTGGTGGCGGCGCTGTCGCGGTGCGAATTCCCCCAGAAGACGCCCAATGAACCGGACCGGTGGAACTGGGTCCATTGTCAGGTGCGCCGCCCGCAGGACAAGCAGCCGGTCGAGCTGGTGATGCCCGACCTGGCGGGGGAGTCGCTGCTGTACGAAGTCGATCACCCCAACAGCTATCCGGTGATTCATTCGCTGCTGGCAAGAGCGGCCGGTGTGCTGGTGTTGATCGACGCCTCGGAGTTGCAAAGCGGCTCGCGCGACCAAGACTACTTCACCATGAAGCTCTTGACCTACTTGGCCGAGCTGGAGGCCGACGCGGAAAACGCCTGGCGCGACCGGCCCGTCGCCCTGGTGTTCACCAAGGCCGACCAATGTGAGGAGTGCTTTGTGGACAGCTCGGCCTATGCCCGTTCGCACGCCACGGGCCTATGGCAACACTGCCAAGAGCGTTTCGCCGTCCACCGCTTCTTCTCCGCGGGCGTTGCCGGGAGCTGCGCGTTTCGAGAGATTCCCGGCTACGGGCGCATTCGCGTGCCGCTGCGGATCGAGCCGCGGGGGATCGTCGAGCCGTTCGCCTGGCTGGTGGAGAAAATCAAGTCCGCGCCGGGGCAGTCCCAAAAGAAGGTCAGGGGCCGGGGATGAACGTCGAACAGGCGATCTTTGCCTCGGTGCGATCGGCCGGCGGCTCGGGCTACCAATTGGCGGCCCGCAGCGCGGGAATTCTCGATTCGGACGCACAGGAGCTGACGGTCTGGGGACCTTCGCACGATTCGCTGTGGGACGCCGCTGCCACGACGCCAAGCGTCAATTTCTTTCCGCTCCCCAGCGGCGCGGTGTGCGTGTCCAAGACCACCTCGGCCGGCGCCGAGTATAGCAGCCGGGGTGGCCTCCACGTGTACACGCGCTGCTTCGTGCTCGAGCGCGACCAACTGGCGCGATTCGCCAACAACCCGTTCGCGGTCCTCAAGGCGTTGACGGCACAAGGATCGGCCGAGGTGATCGATCGTCCACCGGCGATGCTGCCCACGATATCTCTTTTGGGCCGGGCCAGCGTGGTGGATGTGGACGCCCTGACCCAAGCCGGACGTACGTTGGGGGCGGCGCCGCTGGCGAATTTGGTGCAGGCGGCGCTGACGACTCCGCATTTGGGCGTCATGTCGGACCACGACCCGCGCCGCGTGCTGGCGGCGCTGGTCAACTGTCTGCCCGCCGAATGCCGCGGCGAATTCTCGCTGGCCACCGGGCTGCGCTATTCGCCGCAACGCCCATTTCGGTTGTGCGGCTGTCCGGCGCACTCGGCCGACGCCCGGCGGCTCGAGCGGGTGTATGGCTTGGAGGTCTTCGACCCTGCTCTGCAACGCGACGACGCGGCGATCGAACATGGTTGGGCTCAGCTGATCATGTACGTGCTAGACCAAGGCCGGGCCATGGATCTACGGCAGGCGCTTGCCATGCCGCACCCCGGCCTGACGTGCGACCAGCTCGACGAAATGGGCCGCGACCTGCTAACGCTGTTCGAACGACAACCGGGGCCAGCACGGCCGAGCGCGGCGGCGACTGAGGAACGTGTGCGTCCCACGTCCGTCCCAAGTCAACGAGGAGGTTTTCGAGTGGTAGGGAGCGGTGATCCCCTGTCCGACGAGGTTAATCGACGTGCCGACGGGCAGCACGTCAAATTCGAACAGACGGCCAAGGCGCAGGAAAAGGTCCGCGCGGCGGCGGAGCGGGTGAAATTGGCCGACTTGGCGACCGACCCGTCCGACGTGCTCAGCGCGGCTCACCCGCGAGCCCAAGCGCAACTCGAGCTCTTGGACGACACCGTCTTCGACGCCATTGCGGGAAAATCCGAGGCGATGCGGCGGCTGGAAACGCTGTGGCCCGAAGTGCTTCGCGAGTTGGGGCCGGAATTGGTCGAAGAGTCGCAAGTGCAGTATCTGCGACACGCCTTGGCGATGTGGCGCAACTACTCGGACGACGAGGCCGGGGGAGATCCGCAGAAGGCCGGCCGGGCCCTGGAGGTGTTGTGCCTGCTCTTGGACGATCGAACGGGAGTAACGAGTTGACGGGCCTGTCGCGTAGCGGCGTTAAGGCGCGAGCGCAGACCGGCGGGTCAGAACTCCGCGCTTCCCGGCGTGCGGGGAAAGGGGATGACGTCGCGGATGTTGGCCATGCCAGTGACGAACTGCACGGCCCGCTCCAGCCCCAGTCCAAAGCCGGAATGCGGCACGGCGCCGTATCGCCGCAGGTCGGCGTACCACCAGTAATGAGCCGGGTCGAGCTTGGTCTGGCGCATCCGCTCTTCGAGCACGTCCAGGCGCTCCTCGCGTTGGCTGCCGCCGATGATTTCACCCACCCGGGGCACCAACACGTCCATGGCCCGGACGGTTTGGCCGTCATCGTTTACCCGCATGTAGAACGGCTTGATGGTTCGAGGGTAGTCGTACAGGATTACGGGACGCTGAAATTTTTTCTCGGTCAGCCAGCGCTCGTGTTCGGCCTGTAAGTCGCCGCCCCAATGGATGGGAAACTCAAACGTCTCGCCCGACTGCTCCAGAAGCGAAACCGCCTCGGTGTAGCTAAGCCGCACGAACTCCTGTCCGACGATGGCCTCGAGCGTGCTTACTGCGGTGGGGTCGATCCGTTCTGCAAAGAACTTCATGTCTTCTTCGCAGCGCGACAAAACGTCGCCAAAGATTTGCTTCAAGAACGCTTCGGCCAAGTCCATGTTGTCCGCCAGCTCGAAAAACGCCGCCTCGGGTTCGACCATCCAGAATTCGGCTAGGTGCCGCGAGGTATGGGAGTTTTCGGCGCGAAACGTGGGTCCAAACGTGTACACGCGGCCCAATCCACACGCCAACGTCTCGGCCTCCAACTGGCCGCTGACCGTCAAGTAGGCGGCGCGGCCGAAGAAATCTTGTGAGTAGTCGACGCCTTGCGGACCACGAGGCGGCTGCTGGGGATCGAGCGTGCTGACGCGAAACATCGCCCCAGCCCCCTCGCAATCGCTGGTGGTGACAATCGGCGTATGAACGTACAGGAACTCGCGGCTCTGAAAGAAATCGTGAATCGAACGCGAGACACAGTTGCGCACGCGCATCACGGCGCCGAAGGTGTTGGTGCGGGCCCGCAGATGGGCAATCGTCCGCAAGAACTCGAAGCTGTGGCGTTTCTTTTGCAGCGGGTATGTGTCGGCGTCGGCCTCACCCAACAGCGCCACGCTCTCGGCTTCAACCTCGGTGGCCTGCCCTTGTGCCGGCGATTGCCGGACCGCCCCGCGAACTTCCACGCTGCAACCGGCCGTGAGCCGTTTGACCACCGATTCATAGTTGGGCAGACTGCCCGGGGCCACAACCTGAACGTTGCCCAAGCACGATCCGTCGTTGAGCTCCAGAAAGCTGAAGCCTCCCTTGGAATCACGGCGAGTGCGCACCCAGCCGAGCAGACGAACCGAACGGCCGACGGCGTCAGGACGACGAGCCGCGGCCACAGAGAGGGTGTCCATCCGAGTCCTTTCCTGGGCAAGAATGGCAGTCGCCAATAACTACGCCGCCCGGCGCGTGGCGGCGGGCAAGGCGGTTTCCTGCGACTGCCAACGCCCGCGTCGCAGGGCCATGGCCACCAGGTGTCCGCCGAAAGCCACGGAGAGCTTGAGAGCGTGTTCGAAGGGGCGCCGGCGGCCGACGAGTGGGACACAGTCCAGGTCGCAGTCGGGATCGGGGTTGGTGAGGTTCAACGTTGGCGGGGCGAAGCCGTCGCGCAAAGCCAACGCGGTCAGCGCCAGCTCAACGCTGCCGGCCGCATTGACCAGGTGCCCAAGCGCCGATTTATTGGCGCCGATGCACAACTGCTGGGCGGCCGGCCCCAGCGCCCGCTGCACGGCCTTGATCTCCGCCACGTCGTTCTGTTGAGTGCCGGTGCCGTGGGCGTTGATGTAGTCGATTTGTTCGGGCGCCAATTCGCCCAACCGAAGCGTCTCCCGAATGGCGTGGACCAGGGCGTCGGACTGGGCGTCCATGCCGGTCACGTGATGCGCCGCCGCCAGCATCTTGCCGGAGACGATTTCGGCATAGACCTTGGCCCCGCGAGCTTGGGCGTGCCCCAGTCGCTCTAAGACAAACATGGCTGCGCCTTCGCCCATCACGAAACCGTTGCGATGGGCGTCGAACGGTCGAGATGCCTGAGCGGGGTCTTCGTGGTGCGCCAAGACGCGCATCGCCTGAAAACCGGCGGCAAAAAGTGGGTGAATCGCCTCGGCGCTGCCGGCCAAGGCCACGTCCGCGTCGCCGTGGCGAATGCTGCGAAAGGCGGCCAAGATGTCGACCAAACCGCTGGCGCAAGCCACCGAGTGACAGATGCGCGGTCCGAGCAACCCGTAGCGGTTGGCGATCATCGAACAGGCCGTGTTCGGCAGAAACTGCTCCCACCATTGACGGGCGTCGGGCTCGTCGCGGCGATAGTGGCCCAAGGGCCGCTCAAGTTCGCCGGTGTCTCCCATGTGTCCGCTCACGGCGCACGCCAGGCGAGCCGGGGCGAGCGCCGAGAAATCAAGCCCCGAGTCGGCGACGGCCTCGGCCGCCGCGGCACGGCAGAGCGAAATGACCTTCAATTCGTGCGGCCAGGCGGGGTCGAGGCCATCCACGGCGGCGCCAATGATCGATCCGGGGGGAACAAATGGAACGTCGGTGAGAAAGCGGACGGCGGTGCGACCGGCGCACAGCGCCTGCCAGACCGCCTCGCGGTCGGCGCCGACAGACGCAATCATGCCGATTCCGGTAATGACAATCGGTTCGCGGTAGTCGTCCATGGAGCGTTGCGCCGGGGCGTCCTGCCGAGGAATGCATACGAAGACCCGCGAGCGCCTCTGGACGGCGCGAGCGTTGAGGGGGCGTAACGTAGCTGAAACGTGGCAGCAAGACCAGCGAGGTTTGTCACCGTGACAGCAGTGCTGGCGCGGCCGCGGGCTTAAGAGCCCAACAGACAACCTCCTCGGTGCGCTGAGATCAACGGGAGTTCGAGGGCCGTTGTCCGGTTGATTGGCGGCCTTTTAGAAGGGCCAGGCCTTTCCCGCGGCGGCCTGCTGGTGGGCCGTCAGTTGCTTGACGCCGCTTTTGGCCAACTTAAGCAGGGCGGCCAGGTCGGCGTCGTCAAAGGTGGCCTCTTCGCCGGTCCCTTGAATTTCTATGAACCGCCCGCCTCCGGTCATGACGACGTTCATATCGACGTCGGCGTCGACGTCTTCCCGATAATCCAAGTCGAGGGCCGGCTTGCCCTCCACCATTCCGACGCTGATCGCCGCCACGCTGTCTGTGAGCGGGAATCGATCGGGATTCGGCAGTTGCTTGCGAATGGCGACCAGGCCGTCGAGCAGCGCCAAGAAGGCGCCGGTGATGCTGGCGGTGCGCGTGCCGCCGTCGGCCTCGAGCACATCGCAATCGACCGTCACGGCCCGTTCGCCCAACGCCTCGAGGTCGATGACCGCTCGCAGGCTGCGGCCGATGAGCCGCTGGATTTCGGTGGTGCGGCCGTCGATCTTCCCCCCTCGATCGCGGCTTTTACGGGGGGCGGTGCTGCCGGGGAGCATGTTGTACTCGGCCGTAACCCAGCCTTTGCCGCGACCGGCCAGCCAATCCGGAACCTTGGGGTCGACGCTGGCCGTGCAAAGGACCGTCGTTCCGCCGGCTTGAATTAAGACGCTGCCCGGCGTGGCTCGGGTAAAGCGGCGGCGGATGCGCAGCGGACGAAGCTCGTCGGGTTTGCGGCCATCGTGTCGGGGCATAAGCTAAACGCTCTTATAGTCCAACCGTTGTTTGGCGGTCGCTTAATGAGATTGGGGGCCCAACAACCAGGCCAAAATGCCCTTCTGCACATGCATCCGATTGGCGGCCTGTTGCACGACGATGCTATTGGGCCCGTCGATCACTTCGTCGGTCACTTCGAGCCCGCGGTGGGCAGGCAGGCAATGCATGAAATAGGCATGGGAAGGCGCCTGGGCCATCAGCGCCGCGTTGACCTGATAATTCTCGAAGGCGCGCGCCCGCGCTTGCTCCTCCTCTTCCTGCCCCATGCTGGTCCAGACGTCGGTGTAGACGGCCACCGCGTCGCGAACCGCTTCGGCCGGGTCGGTCAGCATCTGCAATTCCAAATCGGGCGCGCCCAGGCGAAGCGTTTCCAGAAAATCCGCCGGATATTCGTAGCCGGGCGGTGAGGCAATGGCCATTCGCATACCCAATTTTCCGCACCCGATCGCCAGGCTGCGGGCTACGTTGTTGGCGTCGCCGACGTAGGCGATTTTGAGCCCGTGCAAACGGCCGACAAGTTCGCGGAGGGTGTACAGATCGGCCATGATCTGACAGGGGTGCGCCTCGTCTGTCAGACCGTTGATGACGCAACAGTCGGCGTAGCGGGCCAGGTCCAAGGCGGTCTGATGGCGCTTGGTGCGGACTACGGTGGCGTCGACGTATTGACTGAGGACGCGAGCGAAATCGGCGATGCTCTCGCGCGAGCCCCAGCCCACTCCCTCACCCAAGAACAGGCTGCTGCCACCTAGGTGGATCATGCAGGCCTCGAAACTGACCCGAGTCCGCAACGACGGCTTTTCGAACAGGAGCGCCAGCACCCTGCCGGGCAAGATCGGCTCGCGCAGTCCCTCGTCGAACTTGGCCTTGAGGTCCGCTGTAATGGCGAAGATCCGTTCGATCTCCGCAGCGCTCAGATCGGCCAATGAAATCAAATGTCGAATCACGATAATGTTCCTTGTGCCCCGCCGCCGACCGTGCGGGTCCGTCGCCCTTATGCCCGTGGGAACGATTGCAGCACGTCCGCCAAGATATCCAAGCCTTCGTGGGCCTGCTGGACGGAGAGATTCATGGCGGGCAAGAGGCGGATGACGGTCCCTTGGGTGCAGTTGATGAGCAGCTTGCGCTCCAGCGCCGCCTTGACGGCCGGGGCGCCCTCGACGGTCAATTCCACGCCAACCATCACACCCAGCACACGAACGTCGCGAATCAGGTCACACTTGGCGCGAAGCTCTTCGAGCCGTTGCCGAAATACCTGCCCGAGCTGCTGGGCGTGTTCCAGCAGGTGTTCATCCTCGATCATTTCCAAGGTGGCGACTCCGGCCCGGGCCGCCAAGGGGTTGCCGCCGAACGTGGCGGCATGCATGCCGGGACGGAGGCTGGGGGCGATCTCCGGCGACGTGAGCAGGGCGCCACCGGCCACGCCTCCGCAAACCGCTTTGGCCAGCGTCATGACGTCGGGCGTAACACCGAAATGCTGGTAAGCAAACCAATGCCCCGTACGGCCGCAGCCGGTTTGCACTTCGTCGAACATGAGCAGCAAGTCGTGGTCGTCGCACAGTTGCCGCAGGCCGGCTAGGAATTCGCCGGGCGGAATTCGCACGCCCCCTTCGCCCTGCACTGGTTCGACCAGGACGGCGGCAGTTTCAGAGTCGATCTTCTTGCGCACCGCGTCCAAGTCGCCATAGGGACAATACACGAACCCGGCCATCAACGGGCCCAATCCTTCGTGATATTTAGGCTGGGCAGTGGCGGCGGTGGCGCCGAGTGTGCGGCCGTGAAAGCCGCCTTCAAAGGTGATGATCTTATAACGCTGTTTGGGCGTATGCAGCCGGGCGAGCTTGATCGCCGCCTCGTTGGCCTCAGTTCCTGAGTTGCAAAAGAACGCCTGCCCGCCGAAGCTGCGGTCGCTGAGGGCCTTGGCCCACTGCCCTTGGGCCTCGGTGTACCAGGTGTTGGGGACGTGAATCAACGTGGCGACCTGGTCCTGAATCGCCTGCACGACCGGCTGCGGACAATGGCCCAACAGGTTGCAACCCCAGCCGGGGAAAAAGTCCAGGTAGCGGTTGCCCTCGGCGTCCCAGACATGGCTGCCTTCTCCGCGGACCAGGCAGACCGGGTAACGGTTGTAGTTGGGAATCACGTACTTCTGGAAGAGCGCCACCGCGTCGGCGCTGGACATGGTTTGCGTGGCGGCCATGGCGGGTCCTTTTCGTATTTCCAGGACAGCGGGCGATTCTAAGAACTGCGGCAGGAGCGAGTTTGGCGGCCCATTAGGGTCGAACAAACAACCTGTTCAATTCGCTGAAAACAACGGTAGCTAGTGGGCGGTTGTCAGGTTAATTGCCAGCCTATTAGGAGGCGGCGACGGGACGTTGGGTTCGGTCGTGTGCAGTTCGGACTCCCCTGTGGGGACACCAATCGCTGGCCGACGTGCTCGCCCGGCGCAGGGCGCCTGGCGGTTCAGGGCGGTTTGTCCCGCGGTTAGTTGCTGGTGATCTCCGTGCCGACCCCCTTGCTGGTGTAGATTTCCAACAGCAGCGAATGTCGCAGGCGACCATCAATGATGTGGACCTTGCCGACGCCCCGGTTGATGGTGTCCAGGCAGGCCTGCACCTTGGGGATCATGCCCGACTCGATCGCCCCGTTGGCGATCAAATTCTGGGCCTCGTCAGCGGTGAGCGAGTCAATCAGGGTCTCGGGGTCGTTCTTGTCGCGCCGAACGCCGTTGACGTCGCTGAGGAAGATCAGTTTCTCGGCCCCCAAAGACTGAGCCACGGCGGTCGCCGCCGTGTCGGCATTGACGTTGAATTTGGCGGTTCCGTCCGCGCTTTGGCACATGCTGGGAATCACGGGCACCGTGCCTGCGTAGCACAAGTTTTCAATTGTGCCACGGTCGACACGACTGACTTCGCCAACGAAGCCAAGGTCGATCGGCTGGCCGTTGTCGCTCAACAGCTCGATGCGCTTGCCGAACAAGACGTTGGTAGTGCGGAAATTGAGCGGGGCAGCGCGTCCGCCCAAATCTTCCATACGTTGAACCAAGAACTCGTTGGTCTCATAGGCCAAGACCCGCTCCACGATTTCGAGCGTGGCCTGGTCGGTGTAGCGGCGGCCCTGAATGAACTGCGGCTTCAGGCCGGCCTCGGTCATGGCGCGATTGATCGACGGCCCGCCCCCATGCACCACCACCGGCCGCATACCGACCGTTTCCATGAACACGATGTCCAACAGCAGGTGGCGCAGCGCCACATCGTCCTCCATGACGCTGCCGCCGAGTTTGATGACCGTGACCTTGTCGCGGAACTTACGAATCCAGCCGAGGGCTTCCAGCAGGACGTCGGCTTTTTCAATCGCTTCGCGCAACGGAGGGGACCCCTGGAACGCCAACTGGCATCGCCCTCGGGCGGTTAGCCCGAGGGGAGTCAACGAACAAAGGCGGCGCCGGGCCGCCGGCAACCGCCCTGATGATTCTCCGCCTGATGGCGGAAACCGCTCATTCTAGAAGCCGCCTCGGGGGTGTCAACGAACATTTGTCGGGCGCGACGAGGAACCGTTTGCTGGACATGCGGCCGGGAGCGTGTTACAAGCGGACGTCAGCCCGGCCGAAAGAGCCGGCCGAACACCTTACTACTACGCAACCCCCGCACGGGAGTTCGCCTTCCTTGAGCACTGCGCCGCTGCACACCCCGCCTTTTGGCCCATCGCTGCTTCACGGTTCCCGCGGTCCCCAATTCACCGCTTTCCACCGGCAAGACAAGCGCCAGCTTTCCGCGGTCCGTTGGGCCCGGATGGGTGGCGGTTTGGCCTGTCTGATGGCCGCGCTGGCTGCGACGCCGGGCCGGGCGGCCGGACCGCTGTGGGTCACCAAGCTGATAACTGCTTTGCCGCGAACGGAAGAGGAGTTGGCGGCGGCCCACACGGGGAGCAAGAATTCGTGCATCCAAGTGCCGGCCGGCGACCCGCACGAGGTCAAGCAATTCGAAGGCGAAACGGTCTACGACGTGACGGTCAAGGAGAACGGTCAGGCCGTCGCCAAGAAGCTCGAGTATGGCTTCAGCCGTCTGAACGTGCTGTCGATTGGCCTGGGCCTGTTGCCTGAGGATGAAGCGGACCTGCCGGCGGTCAGCAAGAACCGAATCTTGTCCAAGGTGGGAACGAACTACATCTTGATTCAGATCCGCGTGCATCGCGAGCGCGAGACAGGAAACACCTACTTGTATTACAAGCCATTCGCCGCTGTGGGCGCGTTCGGCAAGGGCCCGGAATGCCAGGAATTCGAGCCGCTGATGGAAACCAGCGTCCGCGATACCCGCGGCCTGGGCCTCTGGAGCAGGCCGGGCCAGAAGCCGTCGGCCGAGGGGATGCGGACCCTGGTATTGTTGAACAAGGACAAGATGCGCTATCCGCAGCCGGACGGCACGAACAAAGATGTGGTGGACTACGAGTTCGTGTTCATCCGCGCCCGGCTCGACGGGGACGAAGCGACGTTGCACACGTTCGTCACGTCCGACGATCGGGCGTTTCTGCACTACATGAACCCCTGGGGAGCGGAAGACCTAAAGTCGTGCAGCCTGGTGCACACCATTTACTTCACGGAGTACACCGCAGCCAAACAGTCGCCGTCAGCCAAGGTGACCAAGCACGTGAAAATCAACAGCCGGGCCCGGATTCCTGCAGCCCAGCTTCACGAATTCGCCGCCGCTCAGGGGTGGAGCGGCGACGGCTGGGACAACTTGGAACCGATTCTGGATGCGGTGATCGACGGGAAATTGACGGCGAAATAGCCGGTCCGTTGACGCAACCATTTGACTCTCACCCTTGACCCCCGTTTCCCAGGCCAACTAAACTGACCGGTTTGGGGACGGCTGGTCCCCGGCTCCGGCGCTGCGCTCGTGGCGTCTATTTGGGTCAAGAATCTGTGTGGGTCAAGGAACTCGTGCCGTGCCTGGAACTTGTGTCATCGGTTTACAATGGGGCGACGAAGCCAAGGGGAAGATCGTCGACCTCTTGACCGAGCAGCACGACGTGGTGGTCCGCTACCAGGGGGGCGCCAACGCCGGCCATACCGTGGTCACCGGCGGTCAAACCTACAAGCTGTCGCTGATCCCCAGCGGAATTCTCAACCCCCGCGTGCAATGCGTGGTGACCGGCGGGGTGGTGCTCAACCCCGAGTCGTTCCTGCAGGAAATCGATGGCTTGAAAGCCCGCGGCGTCCACGTGGACACGAATCTGATGGTCAGCGACCGGGCGCACGTTATTTTCCCCTGGCATATGGCCGAAGACCGCGCCTTCGACAAACCCAGCGCCAACGGCGAATCGATCGGCACGACGCAGCGCGGGATCGGCCCCTGTTACCGCGACAAGGTGGGGCGCACCAATGCCATGCGACTGGGTGATTTGTATCGCGACAATTTGCGCGGCCGGATCGAGAAGATCGCCGCCGACAAAAACCTGACGCTCCGTGCCCGAATCGGCGCCGACTTCACGCCGCTGGACCCGGCGGCGATTTTTGGCGATTACTCGCAGTTTGCCCAGCGGTTGAGGCCGCATGTGGCCGACACAACCGACTTCCTGCTCAACGCAATGGAGGCCGGCCGGCCCGTGCTGTTCGAAGGGGCGCAAGGGGCGCTGTTGGACGTCGATCACGGCACCTACCCCTACGTCACCAGCAGCGATAGCTCGGGCGTGGGAATTCCGAGCGGTTCGGGCGTGCCGGGGCGGTACTTGCACAAAACGATCGGCGTTATCAAGGCGTATTCCACGCGGGTCGGCGGCGGGCCGTTTCCCACGGAACAAGACAACGACATTGGGCAACACTTACGCGACCGCGGCAACGAATATGGCACCGTCACGCGGCGACCGCGGCGATGCGGCTGGTTCGACGCGGTGGCGGTCCGCTACACCGCCCGCCTGAGCGGCGTGGACGTGTTGGCCGTGATGCTGCTGGACGTGCTCAGTGAATTGGCCGAGATAAAAATCTGCACCGCCTACGACATCCGGGGCCAACGGGTGACGAGTTTTCCCAGCCATGTGGACGACCTGCGCGAGGCCCAACCCATTTACGAAACCGTTCCGGGCTGGCAATGTGAGATTTCGCACCTGCGCCGCTACGACGACCTGCCGACCGCGGCGCAGGCCTACCTGCGACGGTTGAGTGAGATCGTGGGGCGGCCGGTGGAGATTGCCTCGGTGGGGCCCGATCGAGAGGCCACCATCGTCGCCCGAAGCGGCGAACCGCTGCTAGCGCTCGCGTAGCGCTGCCTGGCCGTGCAAGGGAGCCAGAAAGGGATTTGCTGACATGGTTCCGGCCGTTGCTCAACAGACACTGCCCAAGTTGGAAATTCCCGCCGAGCGGCGGCCCAGGCACGTGGCGATCATCATGGACGGCAACGGCCGTTGGGCACAACGGCAGGGGCTGCCGCGGATCGAGGGCCATCGCCGGGGCGTGGAGAGTGTTCGCCGGACGACCGAAGAGAGCGCACGGCTCGACCTGGCACAGCTCACGCTGTATTGCTTGAG
>CAYWTU010000044.1:0-12419 GCA_964461275.1 uncultured Pirellulales bacterium
GTGAAGCCGACGCGGTCGAGGTATTCACACAAAGGTACAGCATACTTGCGCGACGTGCCCAAGCGCTCGCGAATTCCGCTGAGCGTCATACCGCCGCCGGCCAGGGCCGCCGAGAGGGTCTGGCGCACCTGATTTAACGTGTCGGCATGCAAGTAATACTCCGCCGAAATAGCGGTCAAGCGCCCTTGCGAAGCGGCCAACTCGAGCAACTTGCCGGCCGACGCCTGATGCTTCGGCATCTGGCCGCGAACCTCGGCGACCGTCGGAACGCTGAGCCCGGCCAGGCGGTATTTTTCCACCAACTCATCAAGGGCCGTCCGCTCCCCCGCCGAAAGCCGCGGGCCCCGTCCCGGCAACGCCAGTCCACGGTCGGTCGCCTGCGCCCGTCCGCAGCGGACCATGGCGTCGAGCGCCGCTTCGACCAGTTCGGCGTCCCCCAGGTGCCCGATGCGGGCCAGAAGCTTGGCCCGTTCGATCTCGCCGGCCAATGGCGCTTGCGCGTGCAGCTTGCCCAGGACCTCGCCCGCCTGCTCGAAGAATTGCGCCAGGGCGCTCGCGGAAATTCTTTGTTGGCGCACCGGGGGCACGGCTAGTTCGACCAGCCAGCCGCGCGCCGCGAGCGCCTCAATGACCGCCGCCGGATCAGCGGCGCCGCACCACCGCGCCAAGTCCAGCGGCTGCCAGGAGCGCAGTCCTCGCAGATCGAGCGCCGCGGCCGCCGCTTCCAACGTGTCGCCGCCCGCCAGCCTCCGCAACGCGTCGATACGCCAAGAATCTCGGCGGTCGATGCGCTCGGCGTCGGGTTGCAAGACGTGTCCGCCGCCAATGGTCACCACCGGCGATTCGCTGCGGACAATAAACGGCTGGCCCCAGGTGGCCGCTACCGGCCGATGGCAAGACAGTTGCGCCAGGGCGGTCGAGCCCGGCGCCAGGCGGCCGTCCTCCACGTCCAGCAACCTGACCACGGCCATCAACTCCGCAGCGCCCAGATGCACATGCAATCGAGCCCGGTCGGCCAACGGTCGCGGCGCGGACGGCAACAGCGTCAGTCGCACCATCAACGTTTTGCTTGCTCGGAGGTAGCCGGGCGTGCAAAGCTCCTGGCCGCGGGCCAGTTGTTCGTGCCGCACGCCTGCCAAGTTCACGGCGGCCCGCTGGCCTCGCCGCACAACATCCGCCACTCGGTCGTGGTTGTGCAGGCCGCGTACGCGAACGGACAGATCGCCCGGCTGCACCTCCAAATCGTCGCCCACTCGCGCCGCGCCGCCGACCACGCTGCCGGTGACGACGGCGCCATGACCCGCCAGCGTAAACACGCGGTCGATCGGCAAACGAAAGGGCCCCGACTCGGCCCGGCCGGGCCGGGCGACGGCCGCATCTGCCGCCTGACACAGCGCCCGCTTCAGTTCGTTGAGCCCCGCGCCAGTGCGGGCACTGGTGCGGACGATGGGCGAGCTTGCCAGGAACGTATGGCGCACCATCTCGCGAACCTCTTGTTCCACGAGATCGACCCAGGCCGAATCGGCGGCATCGCATTTGGTGAGGGCGATTACGCCGGCCGACACACCCAGTAGCTGCAGGATGTCCAAGTGTTCGCGCGTTTGCGGTTTGACCGACTCGTCGGCCGCCACGATCAACAGCGCCAGATCGACGCCCGTCGCTCCGGCGAGCATGTTCCGCACGAATCGCTCGTGTCCCGGCACATCGACGACCCCCAGGCGATACTCGCCCAGCGGCAACTCGGCAAAGCCCAGTTCGATGGTGATCCCACGCCGCTTCTCCTCCGGCAGGCGATCGGTGTCCACGCCTGTGAGGGCTTTGACCAGCGCGGTCTTGCCGTGGTCGATGTGGCCGGCGGTGCCAAGAATCAGGTCGTTGGACATGCCGTTATTGTACGGAGATGACGGCGATGTGCGGCAGGGGCCGACGGCCGGGCTATGCGCCCGCGGTGCGACCTGGCTTACCAGCCGCTTTTGCCAATAGTTTGGACGGCGGGCGCCCTAACGCCCGCGCGCGGCAAACGCCATCTCAGGCAGGTCGCTGATCACGCCCTCCACGCCCCACCGGACGCAATCTTCGTGATGGCGCGGCGTATGGACCGAATAGACCCAACTGGCCAGCCCCATATCGCGGGCCTGTTCGATTGCCCGGGCGTCCAGGAATTCGTGCTTCCAGACGATCGTCTCGATGCGGCCGAACAGTCGCGGCGGGACGAGCGGCGCCGTGGCCTGATCGGCCGGACGATGCGCCACCAACAGACCACACGGAACGTCGCTGCGCTCGGCCACTTCGACCACCGCCTGATGCCAAAACGAGGTGATCAGCAACCGGCGGTCGGCGTATCGCTCGATGGCGTCGAGCGCCAAGTCGATGGCGTCTGGGCTCTTGATCTCCAGGTTCCAGAGCAAGCCCACAGGGCAATGCTCAAGCGCTTCGTCCAACGTGGGAACATGGTGGCCGACGGTCTCGCTCAACTCGGCCCGTGTAAACTCGGCCACGTCCCGCCCGCCGGCGTGACGATCGTGAAACAAGATGAGCAATCCGTCGGCGCTGCGGCGCAGATCGGTCTCGATGCCATCGACCCCCATCGCCATGGCCTGGGCGAAAGCCTCGACGGTGTTCTCCGCAACGCGCTCGTGGTAGCCGCGATGGCTGAGGATGAGCATGACAAAATGCAATGCTAGATGCGGCGGCTCAATCCCATCGCCCGGACTCTATCGAGTTAAGGAATGACCGAAAAGTAACTTCCTCATTTGCTCACCTCTCCCTTCGGGAGAGGCTGGGTGAGGGGAATTCAATCCGCGGAAGTTATTTTTCGGTCATTCTTAAATGGGCGCTTGCACGACCAACGACGATTGTGGATTTGTTGATCGCTGCCGAGATTCCGCTGACTGATCGTCGCCTAGTGAAACCGGTACTGCGTGTTGGCCGTATCGAAGTCCGCATCCGTAAAGCCGTTGTCCAGCTTCAGGTTCATGTAGGTGTACTCTTCGATGAGCACCGGCGCACCGCCCGGCTTGTCGGGCCAGGAATAGGCCTCGTAGCGAATCGGCAGACTCAACTCGTCGTCGACGTAAATGCGGGCCACGTGGAACAGGAAGTTCCGCCGCGGCACGGGGTGCATCACTTGAATGCAGGTGGCGCTGCGGTTGTTCACCTTGGCGCCTTGGAAGAACTTGACTTCACATTCGCCAAACTTGGTGTCGGCCTCGCCAATCTGAATCAGCCGCTCGAGCATGTGCAGAAAGCCCACCTCGGTGATCGGATAGCGGTTGCCCTTCATCGCCACCATTCCATCCGGCTTCAGACTCACAGTGCCGACCATCTTGTCGCGCAGCCCCGTGGTGTGGGCAAACATCTTCCCCTCGTTCTTGCCTTCCACGTAGATCACTTCCTGACCGCGGACGCCTGCCGGGCCCAAGAAGTACATATAAACGCTGAACGGCTGATGGCGGACCTTCATGAACATGTGTTCGTGTTCGCGCAGCTCGCCTTCTACCCGCTCGCGCTTGCAAAATGTGCAGGAATAGTCTTTGACCTGGCGCGCCCCTTCGATGCTCCGGTAGGCCCATTTCAGGGCCGGCATCAGCGGATGTTCATCCTGAGCGGCGGCAAGATTGGCGCCCGGACGGTTGGCCAACGCGGCGGCCGGCTGCTGGGACACGCCCTGGGCCGGCGCAAACGGTGCGGCGCGACTAGGCCCATCTTCGGCCTGCACGGCCGCAGTCGAAGTCAATGCGACCGAAACGGCCCAAAGCCCCCAAAAACAAGAAACACGACTTGGCGCGCACCACTTGAACAACATCCCTGACCCTCCATGACGGGCTGCGAACAATACTTGAAACCGTCCGATCGACGCTACTTCAACCGGACCCACCACCAACGGCCGCTCGACCAACCAACTTCCATCCATCCTTGGGCAAGCAGCGTGCCAAGCCAATGAAACGTCCGCAAAATCGATTTCCAACCGCCACGCAAGCCGTTGCCGGGCCAGCAGTTGGGCGACTCGCCGGCGTCCAAATTCGACGTTCGGAACCCGCGGGCGTCGTTGGAATGTATCGCCAGCGGACAGGGAGGAATTTACAATGCTTCCCGAACTTGGCTCGCTTTTCCCATTCGGCCCGTTTGCCCACCCTGCGGCGCCTGCGCGTCCGTTAAGAATTGACTCAGCCAGCCAAGCGTCCCCGTCTGCCAATCGGCGTCGGCGGAACCCCATGCCATAACGGACCGTACGGAGACCAGCGCGTGGCGAGCGAAAAATTTCAAGTGGCCTGCATTGAGTCGGCGCCGTTCGGTGAGAATACCTACGTGGCCTGGCTTGACGGCCGGTCCGATTGCGTGGTGGTCGACCCCGGCCTCGAGCCCGAAAAAATTCTGGAGTTCTTGGACGAGAAGCGACTGACCCCCGCCGCCATCCTGCTCACGCACGGCCACGGCGACCATATCGGCGGCTGCGGCGACGTCAAAGGGCGCTGGCCCGAGTGTCCGATTGTGATCGGCGAGGAAGAGGCCCCCAAATTGACCGACGCCATGCTGAACCTGTCGGGGTTCTTTGGGGCGGCGGTGACCAGCCCACCGGCCGACGTGCTGTTGAACGAAGGCGACAGCTACCAGGCGGCCGGTATGACATTCGAGGTGTTCGAGATTCCAGGCCACTCGTCGGGGCATATCGTGTTTGTGCTCAAAGACCACCAACCGCCGGTCGTCTTCGGCGGCGACGTGCTGTTTGCCGGCAGCGTGGGGCGGACCGATTTCCCCGGCGGCAGCATGAGCCTGCTGGCCGAGGGGATCCACAAGAAACTCTTCACCTTGCCGGACGATACCGTGGTGCTCTCGGGCCACGGTCCGCCCACCACCACCGGCCGCGAAAAGGCGACGAACCCGTTCGTGGGCGTGCGGTCGGAATTTCCGCCGCCGCGCGGCGCGTGAACCACGAAGAATCGAAGTGGTGAACACGGGGATCAAAACCAGTTCCATTAGCCCCCGTCAGTGACGGGGGGTCGGATGGACCGACGCATTGGTCCATGGCCTGTGCGGACTGAATAAAATCGTCAAACGTTTCGTGGTTCAGACTGCCGGCTATTGACCGGGGGCTAAGCGGAGATTGAATTCCGAGTCCGTTACGTGATGTCGCCATGTTTCAAGTCGACATGCGCGGTCCTGAGGCGCCTTATTCCTCGAAATCGTCCACGGGGAAGGGCGCCATCAGTCACAGGATCCGCCAGGCCGCGGCTGGCGTTGGTTACCGCGCGCCGAACACCCGTCTGCCCAATCGGCGCGAGAATAGGGACGATGGCCGCGACGCCCCGCGACGACTGGCGAACTGAAACGGTTCCGCCGCCAGTTCCCCCTGCGGCCGCAGCGCCACGTTTCCCAAGAGACCCAGCGCCAGACCATGCGTCAGCAGGCCGGAGCCGCCGTAGCTGACCAAGGGCAGTGATAAGCCCGTCACGGGCGCCAGTCCCACCGTCATCGCTGTGTTGATCAGCGCCTGTACGGCAAACAGCGCGGCAATGCCGACCGCCACGAGCCGCCCACCGGGGTCGCGGGTACCGGCGCCGATTTCTGCCGCGGCCAGCACGAGGGCCGCGGTCAGTAGGAGTACGGCTGCCGGCCCGCTTAGCCCGAGCCGCTCGCCGAGCACCGCAAACACAAAGTCAGTGTGCGCCGCCGGCAAGTGGTATACCGCGCGGTCCGAATCGACATCATCATTCCACACGCTGCCCAGAGCGCCGCCCAGTGCCAACATCTGTTTGGACTGGTGCAGGTGATAGCCGTCGGCCGTCGGCCGCTCGTGCGGGGCGTTTTGCTCCCACAACGCCGTGACACGCGACCGCTGCTCGCGCGTCATTTGCGACCACACCAGCGGCGCGGCCAAGACGCCAGCCAGCCCCAAAGCCGTCAGCGACCGCCACGGCGCTCCCGCGGCCACCGCCATCGCCACCAGCAGCGGCACAAACACCAACGCCGTTCCCAGATCGGGCTCGCGCAGGATCAGCACCAGAGGTACCAGCGATGCTGCCAGCGGTTGCCAAAGCCCCGCAAATCTGCCCGAGACGGCGCCGCGTTCCAGGTATCGCGCCAACGCCAGCACATACGCCACTTTCGTCAACTCGGAGGGCTGAAAAGTGAAACGGCCCAACGGAAACCAGCGATGCGCTCCGTTGACCGGCGGGAATAGAAACACTGCCGCCAACAGCCCCGTACAGATCAGCAGTGTGGCATAGCTGAATCGCACCCAACGGCGATACGAACCTCCGTTGGCCACCAATAGCGCTAATCCGCCGGCCAAGGCGATCCAAACCAGTTGCTGGTGAAATGACCGCCCCGTCCCGCCAGCCAGGTCCTCCGCTCGATGGATACCGACCAGCCCTAGCGCCATCAGGGCCGTCGCGGCGCAGGCGACGACCACCAGCGGCCTGGAAATTCTTAGCCTGTGCATGGTTGCCTTTGCCCGGACACGGCTCGCGGCAGGCTCCGGTCCGACAATCCGTTCAATCGGCGTGGTCGCTAGCGCAGCAACCCTACGCACCACCCCCCACACGGGCTGATTAGATTCTAGGGACATGGCGCCGGCGGCACCAGATCAACTGGAAAAACTGGCCCATCGCTACAAACGGCTAAGTCCCCACAAAAACCCGTATCAGGCGTAGTTTTTCCAGTCTTCGCGACCATAAAAAACTACGTAGGTTGCTTGATTTACGAACTACGCTTGCTTATGTTCTTCGGGAGGTGCCCGTTAGGACTGTTAATCCGTACAAACGTGGAGCGTGAAGCCGATGGTCAGCATGAATTTGCGAAAGCTTGTGACTGGCGCGCTGGTAAGCTGCGTCGTCCTGGCCGCCAATGTGGAAGAGGCGAAGGCCTTTTGGTGGTGGCACAGCTCGGGCGGTAGCTCGGGCGGATCGTGGGGCAGCTCGGGCGGTAGCTCGGGCGGATCATGGGGCAGCTCCGGCGGCTTCGGCTGGCGGGTGCGCGCCTGGCATCACCGGCATGCCTATTGGCACTCCTCGGGCGGCTCGAGCGGCGGTTGGGGTTCCAGCGGCGGCTCGCACGGCGGCAGTTCGGGTGGTTATGCCAACTGGGGTTCGTCGGGCGGCTCGCACGGCGGCAGCTCAGGTGGCTACGCCAACTGGGGCTCCAGCGGCGGCTCGTCGGGTGGCAGTTCAGGCGGCTCCGGCGGCGGCAGTGGTGGCGAAGTCTATTACGAAAGCGCTCCGGCCAGCGCCTCGGTCACCACCAGCGACGACAGCGTGGCGCTCACCGTCGAAGTGCCGGCCAACGCCAAGGTGTTGGTCAACGGCATGACCACCAAGAGCACCGGCAACACGCGTCGTTTCGTGTCGCGCGGCCTGCAAGACGGCCTGACCTACTCGTACTTGGTGCGGGTGGAAGCGGAAGTCGACGGCGAGCTAAAGACCGCCGAACGCGAAGTCCGCTTGCAGCGCGGCCAGAACGAGAACCTGGCCTTCGACTTCAACGACGCGGCCAACGTGGCCGAGAAACCGGAGTCGACCCGCACTACGTTGTTGCTCAACGTACCGGCGGAGGCCAAGGTGTTCCTGGCCGGTCGCAAGACGAGCGCCACGGGAACGCAGCGTGAGTTCACCACCACCCGGTTGCAATCGGGCAGCGAGTGGGCGAACTACACGGTTCGCGTCGAATTGGAGCAGAACGGTCAAACATTGACCCGCGAGCAGACCGTGGCTCTCAAGGCCGGCGAGACCAAGGAATTGAACGTCGATTTCAACGCCGAAATGGTGGCTCAAGCCAGCCGCTAACTTGGCGAATGTGCTCCCACGGCGCAACTGTGCCGCGCGAGCACACAGTCGATAGAATTGTTAAAGCCCTCGCGCCGGGAGCTTCCGGCGCGAGGGTTTCTCTTTTTGCGGCGTCGCGCGGCCCTCGACACATTTTGCTTTCATGCCTTCCGGCGCCAACCGATAACTACGGGTGATGTCGCCTCCGCACGACGTGGCCGCCTTCAACCTTCGACCGCCATGAAAATTCATCCCACCTCCCTGGCCGACGACGCGGAGTTGGACGATCCCGACGCCTGGGAAAACGTGCCTGCCTGGACCCGTCGCCTGGCCACCGTGGCGATTGTCCTGCATCTCTTGGCGGTCATCGTGCCGCCGCTGTCAGTTGCACCGGCCAGCATGTTGGCACGCGACGCGTTCCTGGTCCTGCGTCCGTACATCGACCTGGTCTACTTGGACCACGGCTACCGATTCTTTGCGCCCGAGCCGGGACCAAGCCACCTGATTCGATACGAACTGGAAATGGCCGACGGTACGTCGCAGGAAGGCGTATTGCCAAACCTGGACGAACATTGGCCGCGGCTTCTGTACCACCGTCACTTTATGTTGACCGAGTTCGTCAACAACCTGAGCGGGATGCGCCCCGAGGTCGAGCGGGCCTATGTTCGCAGTTACGCTCGGCACTTGATGTACAAGTCGGGGGCCACGCGGGTACGGCTGTACCTGCGCCGGCACCAAATTCCGGAGCCGCAGCAGATTCTAGAGGGAATGTCGCCCACCGACCCGCGATTCTATGAAGAGCGCGTGCTGGGGACGTTTTCGCGGGTGGCCACGTGAGAGTCGTCGCACGGTATTTTCGCGAGTTGGCGCATGCGGCGCCCGTGGCCTGGAACCGGTTTTGGTTCTCGCCCACGGACCCGGCCACGTTGTGCCTGATTCGCATCCTGACCGGGGCGATGCTGTTCTATACGCACCTGGTGTGGGGGCGCTCCCTGGAGGACTTCTTCAGTCCGCAGGGATGGCTCGAGCCGCGCGCCGTGGCGCAGTTCACTGAAGGAGGCTTTACTTGGAGCCACTTTTGGCTGACCACGTCGCCCGGCGTGCTGTGGGGGACCCACATCGCGGCGCTGACGACCTTCGCGTTGTTCACGGTCGGATTGTATAGCCGCGCGACTTCCGCGGCCGCGCTGTTCTTCACGTTGTCGTACATCCATCGCGTGCCCGGAGCGCTGTTCGGCTTGGACCAGATCAACGCGCTGCTGGTTCTGTACTTGGCGGTGGGGCCCTGTGGGGCGTGTTATTCGCTCGACAGTCTGCTGCGTCGCCGGCGGGGCCAACGGCCGGTGCGGGCGAGCATCACGGCCAATGTGGCAGTCCGCCTGATCCAATTGCACATGTGCGTGATCTACCTGTTCGCGGGACTCTCGAAACTGGCCGGCCCGGCCTGGTGGGCGGGAACGGCACTATGGGGCGCGTTCGGCAATTTGGAGTATCAATCGCTGAATATGCTCTGGATGGCCAACTATCCGCGGATCATTAACGCCGTAACGTTGATTACCTTGGCCTGGGAGATTTCATACTGTTTTCTGGTTTGGCCGCGACTGAGCAGGCCGCTGATGATCGCGCTGGCCGTACCGCTGCACATGGGCATCGCGGTATGCCTGGGCATGATCACGTTCGGGCTGGCGATGTTAATCGGCAACCTGGCGTTCGTCTCGCCGTGGCTGGTGCGCGAGGTAGTCGATCGCCATCAGGCGCCGCCAGCTTCCCGCCGGCGATCCTCGGCCGCCGCTGAAGAAATTCGCCCCGTGCGAGCGGTGGGACAGCCCCCCGCCGGCCAAGATCGATCGTCGACTCGTTCGGTCAGGTAATCCGCCGGCGACGGCACGTTCGGCGCGACGAACGGTTCGTCGGACGTTGTTTTCAGACGGCGTCTAGCGAACGATACTCGGCTTAATCCTTGTCATACGGCCGCGCACCAGCCCCCGCAGCGTTGCCAGGTTGATCACGTCCAGTTCCACCCCGTCGCGCTGCCCCTTGGGCGTCTCCATGTACATCGGCACATCGCGGAACCGGCGATCGTTGAGCAACAGTGCGAACGGCTCGAGCCCCAATCGTCCTTGGCCGATGTGTTCGTGGCGGTCGACGCGCGACCCTTGTTCGCGCTTCGAGTCGTTGAGGTGGAACGCTCGAATCCGTTCCAGGCCGATCAGCCGATCGAACTCGGTCAGTGTGGCCTTGTAGGCCTTGGCCGGTGCCAATGGGTATCCGGCCGCGAACACATGACACGTGTCCCAACAAACGCCCAGCCGCTCGGGCCGTTTTACGCCGTCTAGAATCGCCGCTAGGTGTTCGAATCGCCAGCCCAGGTTTGACCCCTGCCCGGCAGTGGTCTCGAGCAGGCATTGAGCCTTGATCTTGGCAGTGCGGCGATGGACCTCGTCCAAGGCCGCGACGATCCGAGCCAGGCCAACCTCCTCGCTGGTTGTGGTGTAGGCGCCGGGGTGGGCCACGACGTAAGCAATTCCCAGCCGCTCGGCCCGCTCCAGTTCGATCACCAGGGCGTCGATCGACTTTCGCCACAAGGCGTCGTCCGGCGCCGCCAGATTGATTAGGTACGAGTCGTGCGAAATGGGGTGTGAAATCTCAAGGTCCACTAGCGCCTGCCGGAACCGGGAAACGTCGTCATCCGCCAGTGCCTTGCCCTGCCACTGGTTGTTGTTCTTGGTGAACAACTGGACGCAATCGCAGCCGCAGGCGCGGGCAATTTCCACCGCCCGGTAATAGCCTCCGGCAATCGACATGTGGGCGCCGAGGATCGGCATCGTGGCGGACCTGGATGAGATTCATCGACAGCAATGACGCAGAAGGCGTAGCTGAGCAAAGGCCGAACCGCCTGTCCAGGGTTGGCCGGCGGCGCGCACGAAAACAATAGAGGCGTCCCGCATCACGATTGGACGCGGGACGCCTCTGTCTTGTTGTGGCAGCATGACGCCGGGCGCGACCGATGGGCCGCTTCAGTCGTCAGGCGAAGAATGGACCAGAAGAACTACTTCTTCTTCGCGGCCTTCTTCTTCGCGGCCTTCTTGGGGGCTGCCTTTTTGGCTGCTTTCTTGGCCACCGTTCGTCCTCCTAACAGAAAAAAATGGGCGACCTCCGTGCCGATTGCCGGGCTGGGATCGGAGCTCGACAGGCGGTTCGCCGCTGCAAAGAGACACAGCCGTGGTCCCACGGTCATCGCGAACAGGCGGGCGCTCCCGGCGAAAGTCGCCGGACTCATCCCTGGGTTCGCTCGGCGGGCACGAGGCCATATCACGTTCAACGCATACTTGCGTTGCTAGCCGCAGTCTAGCGAACTCGATTGAGAAATTGCAAGAGAAGTTTTTTTCTCGCGCCAAGATTGTTGCAGCAACGACTCGCGCGCGATCGCTCGCAACGACGGCGCGAGCAACCGTCGGCGCCGCAGCCGACGTGTTCCACGCCTTCTCATTCCATCGCCGAAGCCATGACACAGCAAGCCAGACTCAGCTCAGAGTCGGCCGCCACAGACGCAGGCCCGCAGCGAACAACGCCGCCCCGGTCACCGCGGGCGCAAGATGAACCAGCGACGTGTATCCGATCATGGGATGGACCACGATGGCCGTTCCCCAGCCGACGGCGCCTCCCGTCCCAAGCGCCTGCCACAGCGCCAAACTCGGCCGCGAAAACCAGACGCAGGTCAGGCACAGCAGCCCGGCCGTCATCACAGCGCCGCCGAATCCGGCCCGGTCGTGGGCTATGACCGGAATCAAACGCGGACTGACCAGCGCCAATTGCGACGGCTCCAATTCCATGAATTCCAAGTCGGTCGACACGAAGACGCCAGTCATCGCGATGCCCTGGATGGTGACGCCGGCGCCCACCATCCCCAACGCGGCAACGAGCAAGCACGCCCTGCCGGCCGCCGGTTGGCCGCCCGGCTGGGTTCCTTCGAACCGATCGCCATCCATCGCCGGACCGGCGCATTGCGCCGCCGCGCGGACGATGTCAGCCGAACGCCACAGCCCGGCCACAAAACATGGCGCCAAGGCTACCGAGGCCGCCGCGTGCCAGGTGTCGAGGTAACCGTAGCCCAGGAATGCGAAGAAGCTGCCAAACCCCACCAGTCCCGTGACGCTCAGCGTCCACCAAGACCAGGCCTCGCCGTTGGCCAAGGGAAACTCGGCCAGCCAGAACTACAATACAGCCACGGCGATCAACGCCCCGCCAAAGCTGGCACGGTCGTGGAACATGAAACCTACCACGCGCCCCTCGCTGACCCCGCACAGGTCTTCCAGCGACATCTGCAAGTACGCCAAGTCGTGCGGCAGCATCAGCCCTGTGGCCGACTGAAATAGCCCAAACGCACCGGAAATCCCCAAGCATACGGCCGTGAACTTGATCAGCGGCCGGCCGTCGCCGACCACGGCGGCGACGAGACTCGGTGAATGGACAGTCGAATGGACAGTCGAATGGACAGACACGTTTCGGTTCCCGCGGCGCCCCTGGACTGCGAGGGAACCGCGAGCCGCGACCGAGATTAACCGCCAGGGTGTATGCTTGTTAAGAACGACCGAAAAATAACTTCCTCTTTTCCCACCTCTCCCCCTGGGAGAGGCCGGGTGAGGGGAATTCATTCTG
>CAYWTU010000045.1:0-4443 GCA_964461275.1 uncultured Pirellulales bacterium
ACTTGTCAAACGAGCTTTCGGGGACGGCCTGTTGGTCGTCCTTTTCGGTTGTCATCGTTTCCCGGTGTGCGCCCGATCAAATCCCGGCGGCGGATGTGCGCCCGTGCGGCGGCGGCCCGTTGGTAGGCACTGCAACGCCCTTGACCCAGGCGGCGGGTGCGGCGTGTCGCTAACTCAGCAACAGCCAATCGTCATCGTCTTCCTCGTCCTGCGCGCGGAGCCGTTCGGCTTCCATGCGCGCGGCTTCGTAGAAGGCATCTATTCTGTCCAGCGCTTCGGCCAAGAGCCGCTGCGCTTCTCTCTGTAACGACGTATCAGCGAGGGCCAGATATTCTTGGGCCGCGTCGCGAGCAACCTCGACGGTTTCCTGTATGGCTTCCGGCGCTTCAAGTTGCGCCGTCTCGCTTAGGAATCGCTCGACCTCTTCGCGCTTCTTGGCCTTCTTGCGGCGGGGCTTGTACCAGTGCGGGTCCCATCCACCCTTGCCGCGTGTTTCGTCGACAGCCGGGGGCGCAACGCCGGGAACGTCGCCAATTTGATAAGCGTTGACCTGGAAGGCGTTGGCTTGGAACAAGGCGTCACTTCTTCGCGACCAACGTCGCCCATGCGTCCACGTTCACGTTGATGAAATTCCGCGTGGCGTAGTTCTGGGCCTCTAGGTTCTTGCCCATCAATTCCGGGTGCTGCGTGTTCACGGTCGTCACCGCGCCCCCGTCGAAATTGCACGAGTAACCCCAATCGAGATTAGCCGCGTCCGTGTGCGGGGCGTTCGCGTCGCGCCAGCCCTTGTTGAGGTACAGAAAGAACCACTCAGAAATCGCCGGCCACTTGTGCGTGGGGTCGCCGTAGGCCCGCGCGTTCGACCAGTGCGGAACGATGATTGTCACCTTCGCGTCGGGCTTCAGAACGCGCCACAGTTCGTTAAAGAAGTGGCAGCGCTCTACTTGCGTCAAGTGCTCCACGAAATGGGAGCTATAGGCTTCTTCGATCGAACTATCAGCCCAGGGCCACGTCACAAACGGGCCACCGTGGAGATTGGCGTACGGCATTGCCGGGCCGCACACATCCAGCACCGTATCCACGCCCTCAAACGCGATGCGGTCGACGCCGTGAAAGCCGGGCTGCTTGTTCTTGCCGCAGCCGAAATCGAGCTTGAGCGGGGAAGCTGGCTCTTGAGCCAGCGCTGTCACACTGCCCATAAGATTTGTTCCACTTCGCAGGGTGCGCTCCCGATGAGTTCGTCAGCCGCTATCCGGCCAATCGCAAAATCCAGTGTTGCCATCCATACCCCTTGACCACAAAGGCGACAGGTTCGCTCTGGCCGCCCTTGGATGATGTGGCCATTAATGCGCGTTTCATAATTCGTCGGGGCTTCCACGAGTTTCAGTGCCGGTTCGGTCATAAGCCCAGAAGCTCCCTCACTTCGCCAGCCGTCGCCGCGCGCCATGGGCCGCAATCGATCGACACATAATACCGATCATCGAATTGGTGCACCTGCACCATGCGTTGGATGGTCATGCCGCAGCATTCCAGCGCTGCCGCGAAATAATTCGGCGGCACTCCTTAGTCGGCACGCCAAGCCTAACCGCAATCTTAGTCGCTGGTGCCCCCTCCGCAGCCATTGACCTTATTTCGTTGACGATGCCCCACGTAAGCTTCGCCATGCCGTTGCGTTCGCCAGCGTTATTCCGGCCACGCATGCGCGCATCGTTCGCGTTCTCCAACTGCGTTCCCACAAGCAAGTGCTTTGGGTTGACGCATTTCGGATTGTCGCATGTGTGCCGAACAACCATGCCGTCCGGGCAGTCTGCGCCGTGCATCGCCAAAGATACCCGATGAGCAAAGAACCGCTTTCGCGTTTTTCCTCGCCCACACGAGATACGGCCATACCCCATTGAGTTCACTTCGCCGCGCCAGTTCCAACATTCGCCGTCTTCACCGCGCTCAACCCAATTCCAGAATTTGCTTTCCGGTGATTTCTGTCTCGGAGACATGCCTACCAAACCTTGTCGGGCGGGCCGTATATGCCCTTCAAGTCGTAATGTCCTACAAGGACGCGATTGTCGCAAGCAACACGATGGCCGTGCTTACGCATATCGGCAAATGCGTAGAGGTCCTGTGTCCCAACACCCTCAGCGCCCGCAACTGTTTTGAACCACGGCCTGCGAAGGTTCGGGTTCTTGAACATGGCCAAGCGCCAAAGGTTAAAGCCCATTCCAAGTCCGTATGCTTCTTGCACTTCCCCAACGCGCGGAGGCTGCGGCCGAAAGTTGATAACGGGATCAGATACGTCGCCATAGATCATCGGCTGACCGCCCGGACCCTTCATCCAATACAATCCAGCGATGCAATCGAAATGCGGGTACGCTTCCATACTCTCAAGCAGTTTCAAAACGCCATCGGGCGGCGGAATATTGTCATGCTCCAAGGTCAATAGGTATTCCCATTGACTCAAGTCAGGGTGCGCCAAAATCTGTTCGATTGCTTGGCTGTATGCCTCGCCAACCTCCATCCCGAGCATCAACATTCGATAAACCGCCTGATTGGGCGGAAAGATCAAATTCCAATGCGATAGGGCGACTTTGGCAGGAATTTCGGCAGCGCTCGGAATGAGCACAATAATACGCTGCTTCTTCCACGAGCCCCCCGACAAAATGCGCCCACGCGCGGCCTCAAGGTCCGCATTGTGCGCGCCGAAGTCGTAGGAAACGATCTGTGCCGGCTGTGTCATGTGCCTCCCCGCAACCCTCAGACCGTTTGCGAGATGAAGTGAAAGACGGGCGTGCGCGGGATGATCGTGCCCGTGCCGGTCAACTGCGTGAAAGCGATAGAGCCCGGAATCCCCGACGTGCTCGCCGAATACGTCCCAAGCCCGAGCCGGGCCTGAACGCTGGCATTCGACGCCGCGCCCAAAATGCCGGAGAACGCCGAGTTAGCTTGCGACGCCAGCATTTGGTTCAATGTCGCGTTGCCGCCCGCGCTGGTCGTGCGCGAAACGACGCCGGCCCAATAATTTCCGACCGTGAGTGTGTTCGTCCATGGGATCGTCATCAGACGGTGCCCATGTTGCAGCGAGAAGTTTCCGACCGTGCCGGAAACCGTGAACGCCATGCTCGTAGATGTGGACGACAGAAGGTTCAGCGTCGAGACGTTCGACCGCGTATAGATGCCGATCCACTGTGAGATCGTGATCGACGCCGTAGAGTTCGACGAATTCGACAGAACTACATCAAAGGCAATGCGGTCGTGAACCACGTCATGCGGAATGACGAACGGCTGCACGTGCAGCGAGGCTTGGCCGTGCTGGCCGACAACCAACTCTGCACCGGGTCGGAATGGGCAATAGTACGAAAGCGGCGGCGCACCGTAGATCGTGACGGTCGCGTCGGACCCGGCCGCAGCCGTCGATTGACTGAGCGAGATTCCGCCCGACCCGACTAGAACGTAAGTTCCGGTCGAAATCGTGCCGGTTGACCCTGCCGTGTTGCCGAGGTTCGAAACCCCGATATTCGGGCCGGTTTGGTTCGTCGTCCCGCCACCGCCAGGTGCCGCTGCCGAAAGCGACAACTGCACCCCGACGCTGTTCACGGTCATCGAACCGGACAGGTTCGCCCCATTGAACGTGGTCCCGGTGCCGGCATAGCCCGCCGCATTGAAACTCAGACCAGCGCTATTAACCGTCCATGTGACGTTCGTCTGCGCGGTCGCAAGACCGATGCCGTCCGTCGATGCCCGGGCGGTTGTCAGCGCATTGTGGCTCGCCGTGATAGCCGACCCAGCCGATGTACCGAAGCTGATCCCGTTGACGTTCGAAAACGAAAGCGTCTGGAAAGCGAAGCCGCCATTCCCGGCCGTGACGTTCTGATTTGACTGCGTGGCCGAGACCCGGAAAGACCCGTTCGACCAACCCGCCGAAATGATCCCATCCGGGACAAACGAAAGCGTCCGAACGTCGTAGGTCGACGACGACGATTGCCCCGTCGATTGGGCGGTGACGTAAATCCCGCCAGTCTGGTTCGTCTGCGCAGCGACCGACGCCGTGATGGCGGACCCTGCGCTCGTCCCGAACGATACGCCGTTGAGGTTTGAGAACGATAGGGTTTGGAATGCAAACCCGCCGTTGGCAGCCGTGACGTTCTGGTTGCTCTGGCTCGTCAGAGCGTTGTGGCTGCCGACGATCGTATGTTGGCCGGCCGCGCCCGTGCTCAACGAAAGCGTGACGCCGTTTAGGTTCGTGAACGCAAGCCGCTCAACCGTGCCGCTCGTGCCGTTATCAGAGACGGTCCAACTAGAATTTGTGACGGTCGGGACCGTGTAGCTTGCCGTGACTTGCGAGCTATCCGACATCCCGAACGAAATGCCGTTCGAGTCGGCGAAGACGACGGTGGTATTCGTGCCAGCGGTCTGCGTGCCGGCCGCGATACGGTTGAAGCCATCGCCAGC
>CAYWTU010000045.1:4543-12307 GCA_964461275.1 uncultured Pirellulales bacterium
GTGAAGACGTGACTGACAGCCACTTAGTGCACCAGGACGGCTTCTGACCGCTTCTCGCCTGTCTTCGGGTCTTTGACGATGCGCCGGGGCGCTGCCGCCGCCTGAGCGAATTTCTCAATGGCCTTGGCCAGCATCTCGGTTGCCCGTGCCGACCCGTCCACGACGGCGGCAACGTGATCATTCTTCTTCTCGCGCTCGGCCTTGCGCTGCGCCGCCTCATCGTCCCATTTCGTCTTAAGCTGCTGCTCGGCCTCGCCGGTCTTCGCCTTCAGGTCGAATTCAAGCTGGCGCGACTTCACCAAATGGTTGAGTTCGTCGACGCGCGCCTGCGCCTCGTCCGCGCTCTTGCGGGCAGCGGCGACCAAGGCCGCTTCCTGCTCGGCCTTCAGCGCGATCATCTGGTGTTCGAACTTCTGCCGCTCAAGCGCCTCTTGCCGCTGCGCCTTGCGCTGGTCGTACTCGTCTTGACGCTGCAATTCCTGCGCGTGAGCCTGCGCGTCGATCTGGTGCATTTGCGCCTTGGACTGCACCTGCATCTCGGCTTTCTTGGCCTCAAGAGCCATCGCCTGGTCCGGCACCTGCGAAGCCTGTTCTTGCGCCTGCTTCAGCTTGTCCATCAGCAAGCGTTTCTTCGGCAGCATCGATGCTTCAAGCAGCACGTCCGGCGGGAAGAACCCGGGCTGCGCGGATTGCAGCTCGACCATCTTCAACCACTGTTCTTCCTGAATGACGGCCGTGTCAGGCGTCACGTCGAGCACAAGATCGATGTCCATTTCGGACGGGACGTTGCGCATTGCGGGCTGACCCGTGCGCGGATCGATCAGCGGCTGCCCGGTCATCGGGTCTTTGACGACCTCGTTCATCACGAGGAACTTCGGCGCGTTCTCGTCGTCCGTGACGCGGATGTGCTTTTCGTCCGTCCAGAATTGTTTGATGCCATCCGCCATCGACCGATACATGCGCAGCACCCAATCATCGAACGCGGCCAAGAGCGGCGCTTGCTCGGTGAGGCCCGCCTCTTGCTCACGCTGAATGGCAATGCCCGATTGGCTCGACGCCTGACGCCCCACGATGCCGGGGGACGGCGATTGCCGCACCATCTCGGATTTCG
Organism: uncultured Pirellulales bacterium; assembly: GCA_964461275.1. GTDB lineage: Bacteria > Planctomycetota > Planctomycetia > Pirellulales > CAYNRE01 > CAYWTU01. The sequence goes on from CAYWTU010000045.1 coordinate 5,655, forward strand.
CATCGCGCAGCAGCTCGATATGCGCGGGAACCAATTGCGTGTGCAGCGGTAGCGGCGTCACCTCGCCTTCACGTGCAACAATGACGCCGTCGGGCTTGGCAAGCTCGCGGCGCACCTCGTCGATATCGCCGACTGTCGGGCTGACCTGAGCCTGGCGCACGTTCAGGATGTGAACGGCTTTCGACCGGCCCTTGTTGATCGCGTCCTGCGGCCCGCGCATCGCACGGACAACGCCAATGCGCCTGTTCTCGCGGTCGACGTAGCACGACTGCGTGACCGTGCATTTCTTCGGCCGCGTGCGCCCGCTGGGCAGATATTCCAGATACGGGGACGGCCCGCTCTCAAGCAACACGCCCCAGGTAAATACACTCTTGAACCACGTCCCGCGGTGCTTGTGGTACATCTCCACCACAAGCACACGGTCCTTGCCACGGTCGACCCAGCCGCGCGTCGCATCGGTCGGGCGATCGCGGAAGCTGTCGGGGACCGCCGGCGCATCCCGCATCATGTCTTTCAGTTGATCGGCCGCGTCGCGGTACATCTCGGCCGCAGTGTCGAGGTCCATCCATTTCGCGATGCCGTCATAGCGTGCGTCGCTGAAATCCAATTCGCGGCTGAATGGGTCATAGAAGTAGTCGCGCGGGTCGATCTTGCACGTCTTCAGCTCGGCGCCGGTCTCGTCGACTTCGACCATCCCGCCCGTGATGCCCCAGATGGCCAGGCGAAACAGCGCCTCGCGCTTCATATTTGAGAAGCGGGTCACGTCGGACACATACCGCAAGCCGTCCGTGAATATCTCCGCTGCGTCCTGATCCTTCGGCGTTCGGCCCCAGGCTTTCGGGTCGACCTTGCTCCGCTCGCGAATGCCAACGATCGCGTTGACGGCGGGCTTGATGTGATTGAACGTCAGGCACGGTTGGCCGCGCGCCTTTAGCAAAGCCTTCTCAGCATCCGTCCATTGGTAGTCGTCGTAGTAGTCCTGGTCCATCTGCGCCTCGACGCGCGCGCTATCCTGCAAGTCCATGGCGTCGGACGCCATCTTGCGCAGGTCTTCGAGGCGCGGCTTGCCGTCGTCTGCGGCAGGCTCAGCGGCTTGTGCTTTGCGTCGGGCCAAAGGTTAAACTGTCCTGTAACTTTCGCCTTCCCGCTGGTCGCGGTGGCGGGTGTATCGGTCAGATGGATTGCGCGGCTTGGCGGTCACCGCGATGACGCTCGGCCACGCTTCGGAAACGGCCCGCCCAATCAGCGAGCAGCAATCAACCGCGTCGTCGTGCTTGCCGGCGGGAAAGCGGATCAACTGATCTAGTACGTCATTGGCCCACGGGGCGTTCGGAAACGCTACTTTGCCGTTCGCGGCGAGCGCTTGAAACGCCCGAGCCCGCGTAGGCTTATCGTGAATGGATGCGACCCACTCGATTGTGAGCCACACCTTTCGCTCGGTCTGTCGCTTGGCGATGACGCTTTCGAGCGCACGCTTGATCACACCGCTTTCGGCGAACCACGTGAAGGGCTTGTGCTTCGCCCCTAGGTCCAGCCACTTTTCAATCCACTGGCTGGCGTCCGTTTGGCCGCGCCACCAATCGACCGCGTAAATCGTGCTGTCCGTCCCAACACCCCAAACGGCGTGCTCGGTGAAATCGCCACCGGCATCTGTAACGGCAAAGTCGCTTGTGCCGAACAGGTTGACTTTCGGGAGCGTGTCATACTTGCGAAACCATTCCCGCTTGAAAAACGTTCCTTCGTCGGGCTGCGGGTTTTGCTGATAGAGCGCAGACCAGAACCGGGGCAGCGAGTTTGCGCGGATGCGATCGAGCGCTTCTCGTGGGTAAGCTTCCGGCCAGAGCGCCGCCCCGGAACTGTCTACGGCCGGCAGCTCGACAATCTCCCATCGATCGCCGCCGGAATTCTGCTGTTCGATCAGGTAGCCGCTTAGATCGTCTTCGTGCATGCGGTGGTTAATGACGATGATGGCGCCACCCGGCATGAGGCGATTGTAAACGCTGCCCTGGTACCACTCCTTGACGCGCTTGCGGGCTAGCTCGTTCTGGGCGTCTTCCATGCTGCCGAACGGGTCATCGATAACGAATTCATCCGCGCCCTTGCCGATGATCTGCGAGCCCACGCCCACCGCGTAGAAGATGCCGCCTTGCTTCGTGTGCCAACGCCCGCTGGCCTGGCTGTCCTCGGCGAGCGTCACGCCGGGGAATACCCGCGCATAAGTCTCGTCTTTGATGATGTTGCGGACCTCGCGGCCCACGTCGGTCGCGAAACTCTCGGACGCACTCGCCGCAATAATCTGTCGTGTCGGGTTGCGGCCCAGCGCCCAAGCCGGGTAGCGGCGGGAAGCCAGTTCGGTCTTACCGTGCCGGGGAGGTAATAGGAGCATGAGGCGGTCAATTTCCCGCCGCTCTACCCTTTCCAGTTGTTCCGCGATGATCCGATGATGGCGCGCCGTCTTGTAGCGGTCGTAGGTGAACTCAGTGAACGCTACCAGGCTTTCCCGCGCCGTTAGCCGCCGCCGCTTCTCTTGCAACAGCTCCAAGGCGCTCGATAGCTGCGTCGAGCTCAGCCGCGGTAAGCTCTCCAACAGAGCGTTCATGAGTTGTCGTCACATCCATTGACTGATGCGGCTTGCCGTCGAGCCGGTCGCCCAATTCCTTAATGGCGGGCATATCGCCCTCATCGCATTTGGCAAGCAGCACCTCGGCCAGCTTCTCAAGCGCGAGCGGGTCTTTCTCCTCGCGGCGCTTGATGGCGCGCTTGATTGCCTCGGCCCATTTGGTATCGCCGGGCTTACGCCCGGACCGTCCCGCTACGCCTGCCATTTTGAAAACCGTTAACTATTTGCCAGCGAAAGATTATTGCGCGCTATCGGGTGGTGTCTCAGTTTGAATCCAGCTCGGGCTTGTAATCGTCGATGAGCCTTACAACGTCCGCCATGCTCATAAGTTTGTCAGTGACGCCTGCCGCCATCGCCGGCGTGACCTTGAGCGTCTTGTGGATGCGCACGAAGTTGTACCAGACGAAATACAGCGCCAGCGCGTGGCAGTGGTTCTCTACCTTCTTTGCCGTCGGGGTCCCACCCGGTTTCGCTCCAGCGCCAGGCGAAACAGTTGCTGGTACGCCTCGTCCTCGTTGTCGACCTCTTCCAGCGGCGCTGGCTGCTGCTCGCTGATTGGTCTTTGCGGTGGCTGCAACCGGCGCTGCCGCTGCCTTCTCGCTTCCGTCCGTGCGCTCGTCATTGAGAAAGTCCCACTACATCTGCGGGGCGTTTTTCGCCTTTTGGTCCCTTTGGCATGCCCTGACTATGGGGCGGATTCCCGGCCTGTCAAATCGGCCGAATTTCAAACTGAGACACTACCCGCTATCGCTGGGCTTGGTTTCATTTTGTTGCGCGTAACCGCGATTCCATCTTACCGCGTGTGGCGAGTGATTCGCCCTTCTTTCCGAGCTACGTGCCTGAAACGGCGCGGGCATTCGGCCCGGGAAAGGAGGTGATTTGCATGTCCACGCGCAAGATCGGTCGCGACGCAAAGACGGGGGAATTCATCCCCGTCTCCGTCGCTAAACAGCGTCCTTCAACGACGACTGTTGAGACCATCAAAGTGCCGACGCCCAAGAAGCCTGAATCCTCCAAGGATAAATAGGCGTCTAGGGTACTAGGTGGGGGCGGCGGCGACCGTTTCGCTGGGAAGGCGACTTCAATTTCCGAGAACGACCTGGAGCCGCAGGTCGAGACGGCGAAGCGTCTGTCGCTTGAGCTTCAGCAACTAGCTGACGATGTGAAGGCAGGCAAAGCGAAGCGGCCTTAGCCGCAGCTTCAGCCACATCCGCCCAAGTCACCGGCCTTTCACGCCTCGAAAGAGGTAGTGTCATGGTTTGCGTTTCTCAAGTATACAACCGCGCATAAGTAACACACTCACGCAATATCCGGTCGCGTCAGGGTGATCGTGTAGCCTTCTAGGGTCATCGTATCGCCGGCCGTGCCCTTCTGGGCAGTGATCAGGACCGTCACATCTGCCGTGGTGTCGATCGATGCGGTCGAGAGCGAAGCCGTTGTGGCACCAAAGCCGCCTGTGCCTGCTGCTGCGGGCCTGGCAATTTGTGTGCTGGCCGTTCTATTACGGATGACCGTGCGCTCGATTGCGGCCGCGCTGCTGGCGAGGGCTTGGCCCTGAATGTTGGTCCCACCGAATGAGACGCGGGTCGTCTTGGCGTTGGCGTTGTTGTTGACCGTCCAATATTGCTCCACCACGATTTCGCCGTTTGCGCCCATCGTGTTGGCGGTCAGGGTGTAAGTCGCGAGAGTGTTAACGGCCGTGTCAGCAGCGGCGCTGACCGCTGTGTTGCTCATGGCCAGAATGCGGGGAGTGTGCCGCCAGCGAGCGGCGCCGGCCGTGTTCGCGATACACGTGAATTGGTTAAGGGTCGTCGTGTTGATCCAGAGATTGCCAGCCACGAAATTGGCCGTGCTGTCGTCGGATGTGGTGGGATCGCGTGTCGCTGTCGTGGCCACGGGAACCTCTATGTAATCCTCAACGCCCTGAGATAGCCCGGTCGGAACGCGCTGCTCGATGTAAATGCGGAACCGCTCGCTGTCGCCCGCCGCTGTAATGACTTTGATGTCAACATACCCGAACCCGCTAAGGCGTTGGCTCAGGGTCGTTGTGGTGTTGGATGCGTTGGAAACGGTGAGGCCGTAGGGGGTGCGCGTGACGCTCGATATCGTGTCCGTGCCCAGATAGGCGGACATATCAACCGTATAGGTCAGGTTGTCGCCGGTCTCGTGGTAGGCTTCGAACTCGGACGGGTTGCGGGCTGAAACGCCGCGCAGGCCGTGTCGACCGTTCTGCCCCATGATGATCGTGCGATCGGCCATTCAATCCTTCCAGGCCCAGCCCTCGCCGATTAGGGCAACGGTGGGGTTGGCGAAGTAGTGCGCGACGTGGCGTGAGCTTAGGTGCGTGACCCAGATCGAATCCGGGAACAGCACCGACCACGTTACATCGTCGATCTGCTGCCGACGCGCTTCGGTCTCTGCAATGTTGACCCCGGCCCAAACGCCGAACCAATCCCACGGGCGGGGAACTTCGATTGCAAGACTCACTTTTTGCCGGTGCATGGGTGATCCATGTACTTGGCGAAAAGCGAAGGGCGCGTGAATTCGCGGTAGAGCTGAACGTCGGCCGGCTCATCGCTTACCGGAAACTTGAACGGCTCTGGGTCGTATTCCAGAACGTCCAGGTCAAGCCATGTCGAAACTTTGACGCTCTCGTAGCCGTTCATTTTAGGGACAAGCCCCCTAGCGTAGCGGTCGCATGTCGCCGCCTGGGTGCGATGTGCGCGGGGCATCTTTCGCATAGCCGGGCGAGTTTCTAGCACGATGTCCCCGCATTTGCAACACGTGTGACAGAGCGTTGCGGTTTACACTTTGGTAACAGTTGGGATTGGGATTGGCGACAACTCTTCGAACGCGTACCCGGCGTGCCAGAGACCCGACTGTATCGGGGCAAAGTCCTCGTCGTTTGGAAACGCCCGCCCCGCTTCAAGACCCTTCGCGTACCCGAGCGCGTAAGCATATCGGCAAATCAGCCACGCGATTACGTGCGGCGGATCACTGTCGTTCGCGATCGATGCCGCGACGCGGCGCTTGAGGTCTTCGGCCAGGGTCATTTCACTTTCTCCATTGGCCCAACGGGTAGCGGCATCCAGAATTTCGGATCGAACCACGCGCCGGTCAGCGTCCGCCACCACGCATGATTGTTTTGATCGTGACGCCACGAAACAATCTCGCACCCGCTATCCCATACTAGAATGCGGGTGCCGTCTTTGGGAGCGGTGGCGATTGGGCGCCAGCATGGCGCAATAATTTCGATTACGCCGTCAGGCTTCGAAAATTCGCGGCGCATCTCGTCTGTCAATGGGCCTGTAATTTTCATCTGCTGCCTTTCGCTCCATTCCCGCTCCGCATCTTCCCGCGTCGGGGGCTGGTCGCCCCATTGCTGACCCGAAAAAAAGATGTAGTCGGAAATCCAGTTCTCTTTTGCAACGTCACTCACGCCGCGAACCTCCTGCGTTCAACAATGCGCCTCGCCTGCGCCCTCAATCGCTTCGCCGTGCGGTAGTCGGTGCGCGCGAGCTTGCGATACAGGTTGCGCAATTTCTTTAGCGTCATGCCGACACCGCCACATCATCCGCCGCAATTTGAATTGGCGCTGATCGCGATCCGAATTTCGTCAATTTCACGATCAATTTCGACTTGCGAATTTGCAGCACCTCAATTGGCTCGCCTTTCAGCACCCCGGCCATGATCGTTCCGAAATCGCCGGGCTGAATTTTCACTTTTCGCATCGACATAGTCGCCGCCTCTAATTCCGTGATACGGATAAATTGAATTACAGCCTCACTGATAGGGCTCCGATAAAAGACCTCCCGGAGTAGCCCCCGACGCGCCAACCGGTCCAGGCGGGCGTCTGGTTTGATCCTCGCTAGCGCGTAACCCTCGTACATCGCCCGAACCGCTTCCTGACGCATCGCGAGGGGTCCAAAACGCACTTTCGATGTCGAAATCAGCCTCGGGCAGTAGGTTTCATACCCCAATTCAGCGATGGAATTCGTCACCTCGAATTCACGTCCGGTTTTGACACGCAAAA
>CAYWTU010000046.1:0-12193 GCA_964461275.1 uncultured Pirellulales bacterium
CGTACGGTCGATAATGGCCGCCGCCTACCGTCGGCTGCATCCCCGCACTCGGTTGGTCATCGCCGTCACCACTTCGGAGCACGTCGAGCAGAGCCGCAATGGTTGGCTGCGGCGAATGCAGCGGCGGTGGCTGCTCAAAGCCGCCGACGCAGTGACCTACAACGGGCAAAGTTGCCGGCGGTACCTGGAGAACCTGGGCGTGGCGCCGGCGAAGTTGCACGCCTGGGAGTACGCCGCCGACCCGACGAAGATCTACCGCGGTCCGCTGCGCGGGCCCCAACACGCCGGCAACACGCTGTCGCTGCTGACCGTTGGTCAGTTGATCGTCCGCAAAGGGGTCGACCTGGCGGCCGGGCAGTTGATCGAGTTCGCCAAGTCACGCCCAGATGCGCAAATCAAGTGGACTTTGTTGGGCGCAGGGCCGCTTGAAGGCCATTTGCGTCGTCTGCATCCGCCGGCGAATCTGCGCATCGAACTATTGGGAAACTGCGATTCGCAGCAACTGCGCGCCGCTTATGAGACGCACGAGTGCCTGTTGTTTCCCACGCTGGGGGACGAATGGGGGCTGGTGGTCGAGGAGGCGATGGCCTCAGGGTTGGAGGTCATTGGAAGCAATAAGGCGCAAAGCAGTCAGACGCTTATCGCCGATGGCGTGAACGGTTATCTCTGCGATCCGCGGCGCGCCGGCGACCTGGCGGACAAGCTGGCGGCCTGGGCCAGTTGCTCGCCTGCCGAGCGAATGGCCATGCGACAGGCGGCCCGGCAAGCCACCGCCCAGCGCTCGCCGCAGTGGGCCGCCGGACAGATTTCGGATCTCTGCCATCGCCTGCACGACGAATGGGAAAGTTGACGACGGGCCGGTTCCGAGCAGCTTCTGCGCGACGCTTAGGTCGATGTTTGCCGGCGGGGTCTTCGCCGCCAAACGGCGCTGCCCGCGGCAGCTCTTTGGGGACGGCATGGTCACGCTGCCCATGCCCGGAAGGTATAATCGTCGCCGGTCCATGTGGGAGACATGTTCAATGATGATGCCGCCCTTCCGCGCCGCTGGTCGCGCCACATCGGCCTGGCCTGTTCTCGTCGGCCTCGTAGCCGTCGCCGCGCTGCCCGAGTTGGGCCTAGGCCAAGGCTACGCCCCGGAAGAAGCGGCCGCGAAGATGATCGTCCCGCCGGGTTTTGAGGTGCGGCTGGTGGCTGCCGAGCCACTCGTTCGCCAGCCGGTGGCGATCGACTTCGACAATCAAGGTCGGTTATGGGTGATGCAGTATCTGCAATATCCCAATCCCGAGGGGCTCAAGCGAGTCGAGTGGGACCGCTTCTCGCGCACCAAGTACGACCACGTTCCCGAACCGCCGCCGCGCGGCCCCCGCGGAGGCGACAAGCTGACCATTTTGGAAGACACCGATGGCGACGGGCGCATGGACCGCGGGCGCGACTTTCTGGACGGCTTGAACCTGGCTAGCGGCTTCGCGCTGGGCCACGGCGGCGTGTTCTTGTTGCAAGTTCCGTATCTGCTGTTCTACGCCGACGCCGACGGCGATGACGTGCCCGATGGCGACCCCGAAGTGCTGCTCAGCGGTTTCGGCATGGAGGACGCGCATTCGGTGGCCAATTCGCTCACCTGGGGTCCCGACGGTTGGTTATACGGCGCACAGGGAAGCACCGTGACCGCCAATATTCGCGGCATCGAGTTTCAACAGGGCGTGTGGCGCTACCATCCCCGGACCAAGGCATTCGAGCTGTTCTACGAAGGGGGTGGCAACACCTGGGGCGTCGATTTTGACGACCTGGGAAACCTATTCGCCAGCACCAACTTCGGACCGTTTGTCATGTTGCACGGCGTCCAGGGCGGCTATTATTGGAAGAGCTTCGGCAAACACGGGGCCCTGCACAATCCGTTCACCTACGGATTCTTCGAGCACGTACCGCAAGACGTCGCCCGCGGCGGGCACGTCACCGACGGCGGCATCTTTTACACCGGCACGACGTTTCCGGCGGAGTTCCGCGGCCAGTACATCGCCGCCAATCTCTTGTCGCACGAGGTGCATTGGCACACGCTGGCGCCCCAGGGAAGCAGCTTTCGGGCCAAGTTTGCCGGGGCGCTGCTAGAGTCGAACGACACCTGGTTCGCCCCCAGCGACGTCACACAGGGCCCCGACGGCGCCGTGTATGTGGCCGATTGGCACGACCAGCGCACGGCCCATCCCGACCCCGACGCCGACTGGGATCGTACGAACGGCCGCGTCTACCGGATTCAAGCGGTCGGGGCGGCGCCGGCCCCAGTGCCCAACGTTTCGGCGCTACCCGGCGAACGGTTGCTCGCCCTGGTGGGAGACGAAAATGGCTGGCTTTCGCGCAGGGCGCGCGGGGAACTGGCCCACCGCCGCGATGCTCGGGCGGCAACGGCGCTGCGAGACTCGCTGCTGCAGCGATCCTCGCCATCCACGCTTCCCCAGCGCCGCCTGGAAACCGTTTGGGCACATTACGTCTCGGCCGGACTGGACGAAGAGCTGGCACTGGCCCTGCTGGCCGACGACAATCCCGACGTGAGGCGCTGGACGGCGCGGCTGGTGGGCGACGAAGGTCAAGCTTCACCCGCCGTCGCCGCCGCCCTCGATCACCTCGCCGAGGTCGAACCCGACCCGACGGTGCGAAGCCAACTGATGTGCACCGCCCGCCGCTTGCCGGCGGCGCAAGCGCTGCCGATTCTCAACGCCACCATGCTTCGTAGCATCGACATGGCCGACCCGCACATCCCGCTCTTATTGTGGTGGGCCATCGAGCGGCACGCCGTGGACGGACTGGCGGAGGTGCAGCGGCGTTTCAACTCCGCTGCCGCCTGGAGTGTGCCGTTGAAGCGCGACGTGATCCTGCCCCGCCTGGCTCGCCGCTGGACCGCCGCCGGTGAGATGGCGGCCGTAGAGCAACTGTTCGACGCGACGCCGGACGACGAGGCGGCCCGCGTCTTGGCCGCCGCGGTTTTCCCAGGACTCGCCGAACGGCAGGCGTCGCCGGGCGACAACGCGGCCAAGTCGCCCGCCGACGTGACGCCGCGACTAACCACTCGGGTCACCGAGCAATGGCAGGCGCGCCCCCACGATGCGGTCTGGCTGCGGTTGGCCCTGTGGCTGGGCCTCCCCGGCGCCGAGCAGCAGGCGCTGGCAACGGCCAAATCCAGCGACCTCGATCAGGCTACCCGGCTCGCGAGCCTGGATGTGCTAGGCGATGCCAAAGCGCCTTTGACGGCCGTGGAATTGGCGTCGCTGGTCTCGCCGGCGCAGCCCGAGCCGGTCCAGATTGCGGCTCTGGGAGTGTTGGGGCGCTGGGATAATCCGCGTGTGGCCGAAGTACTGTTGGCCCGCTACGCCACGCTGTCGGCCAGCGTGCAGAGCCGCGTGCGCGATGTGCTCCTGGCCCGGTCCAACTCCGCGCGGGCGCTATTGGCCGAAGTCGCCGCAGATAAGATCGACCGTAAGTCGGTGCCGCTGGAGCAAGTGCGACAGGCGCTGGCGCACAACAACGCGCAGCTCAACGAGTCGATCCGGGAGTTGTGGGGTAGTCTGGCGCCGGCCACCAGCGAACAGAGATTGGCCGAGGTGCGCCGCTTGAATAACGATGTCCGCGCCGCCGCCGGCGACCGCGGCGCCGGTCACGCGGTTTTCAAAAAACACTGCGCGGCGTGTCACGAATTATTCGGCGAAGGGGGCAAGGTCGGGCCCGAGCTGACCACCGCCAATCGCAAGGATCGACACTTCGTGCTTACCAGCCTGGTCGATCCCAGCGGCGTGATTCGCAAGGAGTACGCCAGCTACTCGTTGCACACCAGCGAGGGCCGCGTCTTGACGGGTTTGATTGTCGAGCAAGACGCGGCCACCGTCACCGTGCGCGACGCTAAGGCTCAAGACAACGTGGTGCGCCGCAGCGAAATCGAGGCCCTGGAAGAATCCGCGGTTTCGCTCATGCCCGAGAATCTGTATCGCGAGCTAAAGCCGCAGGATCTCCGCGATTTGTTCAGCTACCTGGAAGGCGAAGGGAGACCCACGCCATGAAACCTTGTCCAAAAATGGCGGCGATCCGATGGGCCGTCGCCGCGACGCTCGCTGCCACGCTCGCCGCGGCGTCCGCGAGGGCGGAAGATGCCGTGCCGCGGGTGTATCAGAACACGCTGACGAAGCTGACCAACCCCTCGCCGCTGCTAGCCGATTACCCGCAGTACGTTGCGCCGGTCGAAGAACTGACGCGGTACGAAGCGCCGCTGTTGGTCGACGATGCACAAGCGAACCTGGCGGTCCGCGCTTGGCGGTTTTCGTACAACGCCCGCGGCATTATCGAAATGCCCAACCGCCTCCGCAGCCGCGACACCGCCCTGATTATGGTCCATCCCTGGGGGATCGATGACGGCCAAGGTTGGCGCACCCCGGAGCCGGCGGGCGTGGCCGACTTCTGCACGCCCGAGAAAAATCATCTCGCCGGGCGCCATACCCGCGAAGTGATCGACCCACTTATCGGACGGTTGCGTCCACACGTAGGCTTGGTCTTGTATAGCCTCATTGGCAACCCGCAAGATGCGACGCGGCTGAAGCTCTACCGCAGCATCCACGGCAAGCCGACCGCCGCCGAGCGGCAACAAGCCAAACAAGACTTGGCCCGCCGGCTGGGCGAGTTCGACTACCGCGGGCAGACTCTGCCCGCCACCCTGGCATTGTCCATCGACAATCCGGTCCGCGATTACTTCCGTCAATTCCCCGGCCTGGATCCCGGACCCAAGTACAACAATGCCGGCTTCTGGGATCTCCCCGTTCCGGTGTGCAGCGACGTCACGGTCCACGAAGATGATGTGGTCTATTACGACCAAGACGGCTATCCGGCGCTACGCGATTTTCTCAAACAACAGGCCATTCGACACGTGATCCTGGTCGGCTACGCCACCGACATGTGTTTCTGCAAGACGACGGCCGGTTACGAGAATCTGTCCAAAGATTTCAACGTGTTTCTAGTTGGCGACGCCACGCTGGCCACGTTCCCGGCCAATCGATCGCCGGCCCACGCCACCAACGCCGCCATTTCATTCGCGGCACTGAAACAACTGATTACGCAGGTGTCGTGGATCGAGACGCTGCGGCAGTAACCAATTTCGTAGAATGGACGTCCCCCGCTTGCCTGAATTCGACACTGTTCGTGAATCTGGGTAAACAGCGCAAACATTACCGATCGTAGCGGTCGTAACTGATGGTCGTGGTGCCGATGCGCCGAATCCATCGTAAAGCTTTCCTTGGCGGCAAAGTTTGCCGCGCGGAGGGCGTTCGCCGGGGGGGCGAAGGCGTATTCCGGCCGCGGCAAGACGCGGTCTGGAAACGTTAGGCGTCTCCTTGGTGGTGGAACGCAGAGACTCGTCACCATCCAGGGACGTCGCCATGCACCTCGTTGCCGGCCGCCATTATTTCGCCATTCGACGCCGAATTTGGGCCGCAATCGGCCTGGCGGCGCTGTTCTGCCTGCGATCCGTTGCCGCTTGGGCACAGGCGCCGCCTGCGGCCAGCGTTCCTCCCACCGCGGCCGCCCCCAACGCCTTGCCTACAGGGATTTCGGCTCGGCCCCTGCCGCCGGCGGCGCCGCCGGTCGCGTTTATGCCGGCGGTCGCCGGCCCCGCGGCCCAACCGGCGCTAGCCACTGCGGCAGCGCTGCCGCCGCTGTACCCGGTGCCCGTCGATCCGCCGCTGGCCGTTCGTCACGCCGCACCCGTCGCCACCGGACTGCCGGTTGGCGCCGGAGGCGTCGCCGTCGCCAATTTCGCCGCCGCCGTAGCGACGCCAACGGTGCATCCGGTTTCCACCAGCCTGCATAAGGACACGCTTAGCAGCGGACTAACAACCCATCAGGCCAGTTGCCGGGGCTGCTCGACCTGCCAGGTGGTGCCCGGCGGCGGTCCGTGTGATCCCATTACCCAGGTGGCGCGTCCGCCGCAAATCTGCGGCCGCTGTTGCACGCCCGATTCCTGGGAAACGGACGATTGTTACTGCGGCACAATGCGCACCAACGCCTTGCACGACTTGTTTGGGTGCGGCCAGTTCGTAGTCAGCAGCGGTGTGGCCATTCCAGCGGCCGGCGGTGTACTAGGCGATCGCCTGCTGACCGGCTGGGGCGTGGACGTAGCCATGCGTTCACCGATTCTGCCGCCGATGCCCAACCGCCGCTGGTTTGCGGAACTGGGCGTGTCGTTCATGCAGAACGGCGGCAAGGGTTCGCCCATCACCGCCGACGGCACGCAAGTCAGTTTGATTGGGCTGCCCTCCGTCTCGATCAACGACGCGTTTTCCGTGCGGATTCGCGACGTTCGCCGCACGGCCTTCACCACCGGCCTGGGCATGACCATCTTGCCGGCGTGGTTGAATCAAAACAACGGCCGCTTGGTCTCGATCGTACCGCGATTCGGCATGCGTTGGGGCGGCGCCCATATCAGCGACAACAGCCAACTTCTGGTCGCTCAGCCGCCGGGCACGGTGATCCTTCCCTCCATCCAGCGGACCGACACCTTCTTCGGCGTCTATGGCAGCCTGGGCGTTCAAAGCACGTGGTGCCACGTGCCGATGTTTTGTCTGTGCGTGCGCGAGTTGTCGCTGGGAGCGCACCTGAACTACGTCAACGATTGGCTGGACCTGGGCGACATCACCGGCGGCGCGCACCGGACCATCTCAACCGTCTCGCCGATGCTCACGCTGGCGATCGGGTTTTAGAGCCCAGCAAACAACCGGGTTGATTCGCACAAATCAACGGGCGTTAGCCACCCGATGTCAAGTTGTTTGGCGGCCTATGAGATGACCTGGCGTGATCTTGGCAGGCGCGACCGAGAAGCGCGGGAATTGGGTGGGGCGTCGTTTCATTAGCCCCCGTCATTGACCGGGGGTTGGCGGAATCGGCAACGGCACGTATTCGCGTGCGCCGCCAGCAATCGAACCAAACCATCCGGTCTGGAATCGTCGCGCTTCCCAGAATCGTGCGCGCTCACTTGGAACCGGAAAAAACCCCCAAAGCACCGCGCTTTTGAGATTGCCCCTGCGACGCTACTTTGCCGCCGCTTGCCTGGTGTTCAGCCGGCCGCAGGCGTCGAGCGCCAGCAGCGCAAAGGCCGTCCCCGCGTGGGAAATGAAATGGTGGCCGTCGGCGTGTACGCTGCGCGTGAACCAGCGGCCGCTGGTCCGCTGGTGCGATTGCAGCCAGTCGGCGGCGCGAACCAGCCGCGGGTCGCCGGTGGCAACGCCTGCCCGACGGGCGACGAATGTCGTAAACCCTGTACCGTAGCCGTCGCTGGTCTCCAGGTCTTGCGGCGACTTGTCCTCGCGCTCCCAGGGGCCGAGCTGCGCGATGGCCCAACCGCCGTCGGCATGTTGCAACGGCCAAAGCTCGTCCAGAATCGCCTGACGCGCCGCCGGGTCGAGAACGCCGTCCAATTCCGTGCTGGCCCAAACCAACATCAACCGATGGTGCAACGTCGGCGCCGGCTCGCGATTTAGGTAGCCGCGCAGCTTTTCCAAACCGGCCTGAGCCGGTTCGGACGAGGCGTAACCCTCCGGCGCCGCGGCCACTCCGATGGCGGCCATCGTCGCGCCAAAATGATCGTCCGACTCCATCGGCGGCCAGTCACACTTGAGCCAATCGAAACCGCCGTCGTCGCGCTGCACCGTCCAGATGCGGTCGAGCGCCTGCCGCGTCACGGGATGCAATCTGCCGGTTGTAGCCCGGTCGTGAAGCGCCAAGATCACGCCCGTCATCACCACTTCGGCGTCCCAGCGCGGCCCTTTTTCCGGCCAACGGACGGTCACCAAGTCTTCGGCGTACTGGCGTACGATGCCATGGGCCGGAGCGCTGGCAATAGTCGGAACCGATTTCTCAATCGCGGGCCGGACCATTAGGTAGGCGTAGTTGGTGTGGCAGGTCATGCAATTACGACGCTTCTGCCAAGCCACGGCCGCCGAGTCCAGAAAACGCATCGCGTGTTCAATAGAGAAACCTTCGGCCATGGGCTCGTCGGCCATGTTCTCGGCCGGCTCAATGACGTTTTCTAGCGTCACCTCCTCAGCGGCCGCTAAGCGATGGCAACAGACCGGCTGCATGGAAACCAGCAGCGCCAGCAGCGCTAGCCCCAGACTTTTCCCAAACATCGTCGCGTCTCCGGGAACCGTTTGCCAACTTCGCTCGCCACTAAAGCAAGAGTCTCCTGGCCGCCGGGGCGCCGGTCAAGCGCATAGAAACGAAAAAACGCCGCCCGTGAATCCAATTCCCGGGCGGCGTACTTCGGTTGGTTGGCAGCGTCTTGCCCAATCCTGGACTGGGCTAGGCCAGCCTACTTTTCGGCGCCTGCGGCGGCCGGTTCTTCGGTAGCGGCCGGGGCGTCGCTGGGGTCGGCCGGCAGCTTCTCGCTGGTGCCGGTCACCAAGACGGTCGTCTGGGTGTTGGTCCGCTCGAACTCGTTGCCCATGAAGTCGCCTTCCATGGTCACTTTCTGTTCAAAGTTGGAGCTGACCGCGCGGCCCGCAGCGGCGTCGAACAGAACGCTGCCTGAGCCCGACTGGTCCGCCAACTCCAGGAATACATCGACGTCCGAATCTTCGTCTTCCTTGGGTTCGAAGGTGACTTCGCTGGTGGCGTTGATCTTGTCCAAGCTCTTGCCTTCGACCTGTTCGGTTCCGGCGGCCGAGTACTTGTACTTGGTCTTCATGGTGCCGATGGGGCCCAATTCCGTGGCGTTGGTGTAGTCCCAGCCGGCGCCGGCGGCCGCGTCGTCCTTGGGAAGTGCGCACAGAGCCTGCGACAGCAGGGCCTTGATGGTCTCTTCGCTCAGGCCGACGCCCAGCATCTGGAAGAAGCCGCCCCCGCCCCCGCCGCCACCGCCCGCTTCGGCCTCGGCCTTTTGATCCTCAATAACCTTGGTCAGGGCTTCGGGAACCTTCAACTCGGTGATCTCACCGGTCGGCGTGACCTTGAGCGAGAACTTGCCTCCCTTGAGCGCCTCGAGCATCGGTCCCATCCGCTCCCAAATCTGACCCTCGGGCGTCTCCTCGCTCTTGGAATCGTATTGGAAGTCGATGTCGATCGGAGGGGGCAATTGCAAACGCAGTTGGATTCGATCCATGTTCTGGGCCAACGAAGCGGTGCCGTCGCCGGCCACGCTTTCCACGGTCCAGCCCAGGTCGAAAATCATCTTGATGCTGGCGGTCAGTTGGAAACCTCCAGCGTCAATCTCGTTGATGCTTTTGTTGGACAAGGCGTATTGCATCTTGTCGCCAGGCTTGAATTTCCAACGCAGCGCCTTGGCCGAAGCTGAGGCGGCGTTCAGGCCCACCGCGGCGGCCAAGGCCATCAGCGCGATACGCGCCATGACGGGTCGAGTTGTCTGCATGTCAGCTACCTTTACCTTTCAGCAAGCTTGGTCGTTGAAGCAAATGTATTCCGCGAAGCAAGACCACTCGTTCGCGCTCGATTCGTGCCCATCGTGCCGACCTCAGCGAGGCTCGCAACGGGGCTCCTTAACATAGTTCCCCACCATCGCCCACGCAACCGACCGGCCGCCGCCCGCGCGGCCCCAGGCGCCTCCCCCCAACCGGCCAAGTCCTGGTGGGTTAGGCAGGCGGTTATACTCGGTTTGTACTCCGGCTGTTTCACCGGACAACGTGAAGTCTTGGCGAATTCGGCCCCCGAAACCATCCTCGGACCCTGTCGTGAATCAACCGCACGTTTACGACCGGCTGGGCGTCGGCCGCGCGATCAACGCCGCCGGCACGCTTACCCGGCTGGGTGGCAGCTTGATGGCTCCGGAAGTCTTGGCCGCCATGGCCGAGGCGGCCCAATGCCATGTTCGGATCGATCAGTTACAGGCGGCCGTTGGAGGCCGTATTGCCGAAGTCTGCGGCGCTGAGGCGGCGCTGGTTACCTGTGGGGCGGCAGCAGGCTTGACGCTGGCGGCCGCCGCGTGCATCTGCCGCGACGACTATGCCCTCATGAACCGGCTTCCCGACACGCAAGGCGTCCCTTGCGAGATCGTCGTCGCCCGCTCGCAACGCAACGGATATGACCACGCCCTGCGCGCCGCGGGCGCGAGGCTGGTCGAGGCCGGCTTGGCCGAGCGAACCCGCGACCCGCAGCCGTGGGAGCTGGTGGCGGCCATCAACTCGCAGACCGTCGCCCTGGCCTGGTTCGACGGTTTTTCAGCCTTGCCGCTCGACGACGTGGTGAACGTCGCCCGGGCCGCTGGATTGCCGGTGATTGTTGACGCGTCGGCCTCGCTTCCACCGCGGTCGAATCTGAGTGCGTTCGTGGCCGCCGGCGCGGACCTGGTGGTGTTTAGCGGCGGCAAGGCCATCCGCGGTCCGCAGTCGAGCGGCATCCTTTGTGGTCGGCGCGAATGGGTCGCATCCGCGGCTCTGCAAATGTGGGACATGGACTACGTCCCTGGCTTGTGGAATCCTCCGCCGGAATTGATCCCCGCGCCCCTTGCCCAGCGGGGCGTTCCGAACCATGGCGTCGCTCGAGGTATGAAAGTGGGCAAGGAGGAGATCGTCGGATTGTGGGTTGCGTTGGAACGATTCTTGGCCGAAGACGAAGCGGCACAAGTCCGTGAACTGACTGCGGCGGCCGAGGCGCTGATGGACATGCTAAAGGAACTGCCAGCCATTCATGTTTGGCTCAGAGAACGCCGGCTCTGGCCTTTGGTAATCATCGCGCCGCTCAAAACAGCCAAGTTCGACGCCGTGGAGCTGGTCCGGCAACTGGAACAGGGCTCGCCGGCTATTTTTCCGATCCAGTCTGACGCGCCTCGCGGCCTCATCGGCCTCGATGTCTTCGGGTTGCAACCGGGCGACGCACAGCGGATCGCCGAGCGGCTCCGCGAATTGTGCGGTCATCGTTCGCCCTAGCCTGCTCGTCCTTTCACCATCGAGGGTCGCTCGGCTGGCCCCTGATCTTGCTGGCCCTTCCGTGTAGAATGCCCCGGCGGCCCAGTCCGGTTTCGGTTGGCCGCCTGAAAGCTCACGCCCTCGGTTGTCGCCCAATGTCGCTGGTTGACATTCAGCACGTAAGTCGCAGCTATGGCCCGGTGCAGGCCCTGCGCGACGTGACGCTGAAGCTTGAGCCAGGTACGGTGGGACTGGCCGGCAACAACGGGGCCGGCAAATCGACGCTGCTCAAAATTCTCTTAGGGCTCCTGGCCCCCGACACCGGCAGCGGCACCATCCTGGGCTGCGACATCCGCCACAGCGGACGCCATTTGCGGGGCCAAGTTGGCTACATGCCCGAGGCGGCGGCCACGGTCCCCGTGCTCAAGGGGGTCGAGTTCGTCACGCTAGCGGGCGATTTGTATGGCATGCCGCACCGCGACGCCAAACGCCGGGCGCATGAGGTCTTGAACTACGTTGGCTTGGGCGAACTGCGGTATCGGCAGTTGGAGGAGTACTCGACCGGCAACGTGCAGCGGCTCAAATTGGCCGCGGCGCTCGTGCACGATCCGCAATTGCTCCTGCTCGACGAACCGACCAACGGCCTCGACCCGCAAGGTCGCGTCAGCATGTTGCGATTGATCGAGGACCTGATTGCCGAAACCGGCAAGAGCCTGATCCTGTGCACGCATCTGCTGGGCGACGTCGAGCGGCTCTGCGAACAGGTGGTGGTCCTGCATCAGGGGCAAGTCGTCCGGTGCGGCCTGCTGGAAGACCTGCGGATTCACACCGGGAGCAGCTTTGCGCTGGCCTGGCAGGGGGACGGAACCGCGTTCCTCGCAGCGCTGGGATCCCGCGGCGTGCAGGTGGCGCCCCGGCCCGAGCACGCCCGCGCCGAGGCGGTCGTCAGCGTGCCGGCCGGCTGGTCTGTGCGAACGTTTTTCGAGCTGGCCCTGGCCGGCGGGATTGTGCTGGCGTCGATCCGACCCGATGAAGAAAACCTGGAACGGCTGTTCTTCCGGGTGACCGAATACACGGCGTCTGCAGGATCTGCATGACGAAAAGAGAGGATGAACCCCAACATGCCGGCAATTGACAACGCGCGCTATCACGGCTGGAACGGCCGGCTGCAATCTCCCTGGTTTGCCTGCCTGGCGCTCGTCCGGGTGACGCTGCTGCAGGTCTTCCGGCGGAAGTCGTACTGGCTGGTGCTGGCACTCGGGCTGGCCCAGTTCGTGACGTACTGGTGCATCATCTACGCGGTGACG
>CAYWTU010000047.1:0-11979 GCA_964461275.1 uncultured Pirellulales bacterium
AAAGATATGGGCGCCTGGGCCGCCACGTTTCCGGAAGAGAAGCAGCGCTACCGCGACGCCTTGGAGCAGGTCTACACGACGCTCAACGCCATGAGCGCGCAGCTTCGCGAAGAGCAATCCAAGAGCGCCAGCCTGGCCGCTCAGGCCGAACAGCGCGAGGGTGATAAGCAAAAACAAATCGAGGAATTCACCGCCCAACTACAGGCGGCCCGGGACGACTTGGCCAACGAGCGGGCCAAATTCAAAACCGACGTCGAACGAATCACTACCGACAACGACGACTTGAAGCGCAAGCTCAGCGAACGGCAGGCCGACCTGGACACCAAGAGCAAAGAACTCGACAGCACCACCAAGCGCTACGATAACGAAATCAGCAAGCGGGACGCCCAAATCGAAAACCTCAGCGTGATGGTCCGCGAATCGACCGTGGAGACTTTCGAGAAGCCCGATGGGGAGATCGTCCGCGTCGATCTAGCTCGCCGGCTGGTGTGGATCAACCTAGGCCGCGACGATTACGTACGGCCTCGAATCACCTTCAGCGTTTATAGCGGCAACGAAAATGACGTCGCCCGCTTCAACAAGAAGGGGGCCATCGAGGTGACCAACGTGCTGGGCGATAAGCTCGCCGAGTGCCGCATCACCGACGACGCTATTCTCAATCCCCTCACCCCCGGCGACAAAATCTACACCCCGGCGTGGCATCCCGGACGGCAGGAACATTTTGCCCTGATCGGCATGATCGACCTCGACGGCGACGATGGCAGCGACCGCCAGGAAGTGCGCGATCTCATCGCACTGGCCGGCGGCGTGATCGACGCCGAACTGGACGATAAGGGCAAGCGGAACGGGGAAATGACCGTTAATACCCGCTATTTGGTGCAAGGCGATCAGCCCGAAGGCGAAGAGTTGAAAAAATACACCGAAATGCTCCGCGAGGCCAAGTCGTTGGGGGTCGAGGTGCTGACGATTGATAAATTCCTGGACCACGTGGGCTACAAAGACCCCAAGCGACTGCTGCACTTTAAGACCGGATCGGCCGGCGATTTTCACGAAGATCGAGCCGACGGCGGATATAAGACCTCACCAGGCACAACCACCGAACTATTCCGCCAACGGGCGCCGGGCGGCGCCGGCTACTCCCGCGGCGGCGAGGCGACGCGGCCGAAGTCGTCCGGCAACACCTCGGACATCTACCAGCAAGATTCCAAGAAGGGCGCGCCCAACCGCATGTACCAGCGGTTCCCCTGATGTAAGGCGTAGCGGCTGGTCAGCCAAGTCCACTCTGTTGCGCCACCCGCGTCTCGATAACTGGCGACCCACGCAGGTCGACCAGTCGCACCAGCGGCAACTTGCTGGCCACGCGGGGAAAGTGCGGATCGACGTAGCCATCCGCCGCCAATTGCGGCAGCGTGTCGGCCGGCGCCGGGCAGCTTTTGAGCAACGCCAGTTCAACCGCCCCGAAACGCAAGGCCAGCCAAGCGGCGATCGAGTCGCTCGTCACTGCCCACGATTCCGGGAGTTCGGCCGCGACGTGCCTCGGTTGAAGAAGCGCCCACGGATCGGCAAGGTACAATTGCGGCGATGCAGGCGACGATAATATGTCGCGCCAATCGTCGAGCCAGACCGCGTTGGGCGCCATCGCGACAAGCGCCCGGGCGGTGATCGTCATACAGCGAATGCACAGCCAATGTGCCTGGCGCTCTCCTAGGCGGTGCAGGCGGTCTAGCTCTCGCACGGCGTCGGCCAGCTTGCCTCCGCCCGCCAGCAACAGCGTGTCGGCCGGCGGCTGATCGGCGATCCATTCACGTAAACGACGCTGCAGATCGGGAAGGTTCAACAAACTGCCGCCGACCTTAACCACCCGTCGCGTCATGGCCGCAACTCCTCGCGAGCCAGGACGGCCACGGCATGTGCCGGCCCGGCCTGGGAAAGGGTCGGCCCCCAAACCTCCGACAGCGATTGCACGCAGGCCGCCGGCAAAACGTCGGCCAACGCGCGGCGGGCCAGGAATTCGCCGGCGCCGGAAACGATTCCCGACGTCGGCGCCGCCGGTTGCCGCGCAATGACTTGTCGCACGGCGGCTTCAATGTCGGCCCGTTGCGCCGTGGCCACCGCCTGTGCGCAAGCCACCGCGTCGTTGGCGTCCAACATCGTTCGGTCGGCGCACAGAGCCCGCGCCAGGCGATCGTGTGCGGCGGCGCGCGTGGCGGGCCGACCGTCGGCGGTGTGCCGGGCGCCGGGCTGTTCGGGCAAGTCGCCCAAAATCAGGTAGGCGTCCCAGGTCGTGGCGAAAAGCTCTTGTGCCACGGGACAGGCGACGCCGCGCCAGGGCAATGTCCGAACCACGGCGCATAGCGGGCTGCGCTGCACGCCGGTGTAGCGCAGCTCTCCGTACAACAATCGCTGCGGATCGGTTGCACCAATGGCGACGGGGCGTCCATCGTTCAGCGGTATCACATCAGTCGTGGTCGAGCCGACGTCCAGCAACAGGCCACCGCCATGAGGCGCCAGCCGCCCCGCCAACCGACCCAGGGCGTGCCAATTCGACGCCGCCACTGCCAGTGGATTTCGGCAGGCCTCGTCGGCTGTGAGCCAGCGTCCATCCACGGCATAGAACCGCACGGGACGCCCGGCGGCCGCGGCCAACGCGGCGGACACGATCGCGGCTACTCCGTCGGCCTTGGTCGCGAAACAGTCGGCCAGCTCACCCGTCATCGTCACCGCCAGCCCGAATGTCAAAGGCGTATCTTGGCACAGCCGTGCGAGTTCCTCGGCTAATTCCTTGGGCCGCTGCCAGAGGGGAAAGAAATGCGAGCGTGTGGCGTCAATTCCGTCGGCCCACTTGAGGTTTGCGCCGCCGATGTCCAGGCCGTGCCAGCTCATGAAGTACGGCGAGACATCGCCCTCCGCAACCGCTTCGGCTAGGCGCCGCAGCGCACCCGGCCCGCGGCCGTGAATTCCAGTTGGTCCACGCCGCGCAGCGCCAGCGAAACGTCTCGCCCCACCGCCACGTCCAGCATCGCCATGGCCAGATTGGTCTGGTACACCTCGCGCAGGCCGATGTAGCTGGTTGTCAATCGCGGGTTGATTTCGATCACCACGTCTTCGCGTCCGTGAACGTCGGCCCCTAAGACCAGGTCTACGCCGACGTAGCCAAACGCGCCGGGGATCGCCGCGGCCGCCTCGACCGCCAGGTGCTGGGCCCGCTCGACGAGTTCGCCCGGCAGGGGCCAAGCGCCTCCGTAATAGGCGAAAGTGCCGTCGGAGGCCAAGAGCTGTCGGCACGGGGTCAACGGAAGGAACGACCGCGGGCCGCACAGGACCGCCACACTGGCGGGCAAACCGGGGCAAAACCGTTCCAGCCTGCGCCGCGACGCCGGACGCGGCGGCCCTTTGCCCTCGGGCGCGGCGCCGGCGCGGGGCACCAGCCGCACCTCGTGCGAGCCCGCGCCGTCGCACGGCTTCCAGACCGCTGGGTAAGAAAAATCGCGCGGCAGCCGCTCGCCATTTTCCAAAATTCGCCCTTCCGGAACCGGCAAGCCGGCAGCCGCCAGAGCCATGGCCGTGCGATGTTTGTCGGTGGTGATCTCGACGAATGACAAGCTTGGCCCCAAGCGTCGCCCGCCGACCGTATCGACCTGCCGGCAGACGTCAACTAGTGCGCTGTCCAGTTCCGGCGCGACGACCAGCGCCCAATCGGCGCCGGTCGCAGCCTGCTGCAACAGCGACTGGCGCTCGGCATGGGAATGAACCAAATGCAACCGGTCGACGGCCAACGTCGGCACTGGCAGGGCAACGTCCCAAAGCAGGTCGACCGCGACGCCACCGTCGATCAAGTCGGCGGCGACCGCCTGGACGATAGCCAGCCCCTCGGGAACAAACGCGCTCCAGTCGACGCTGGCCAAAACTGGTTGGAGGCTGCCGGGCGAGTCGGACACCTCGGCACAGAACTTGCCGCCGCCGGTCACGTGTTCGTAAAGCGCAACTCGCATGGGCGGTATCATCGGAGATTCGGCCCACCGCCTCAAGCGGCCACCCGAAAACGCCGAGACCGCCCAGCTTGCCGACGCCTCACGTCGCGATAATGTTTTTGGTGTTCGCCTTCCAAGGCTATTTCGCGCCATTCAGCAGTTGGCTGGCGAGTTGGGTGGGGGGCGTGTCTTGGCTCATGTCCACCGCACGACATTCCGCCAGGCTGCGAAACCAGGTTTCTTGTCGCTTGGCGAATTGCCGAGTCCGGATCGCGACGAGTTGTCGCGTGGCCTCCAGATCGCGGTGACCCTGCACGTGCTGGATAATCTCGGCGTAGCCCACCGCTTGCAGCGCCGTGGGGCTCAATGGACGGTCGTCGGCCATCAGCCTTTGCACCTCCTCGACCCACCCAGCGGCGAACATGGCATCGACGCGGCGCTCGATGCGTCGATGCAATTCGCCCCGTGGCCAGGCAAGCGACCAAACCACCAGGTCGGTTCTCGGTTTGGCGTCGAATTGCGTTTGCCAGCGACTGATCGGTTGGCCTGTTTTGGCAAACACCTCTAAGGCGCGGATCAGCCGCCGCGCGTCGTTGGGATGCAGCTTGCCGGCGGCCACGGGATCGACCTTCGTCAATTGTCGATGCAGCTCCGCGGTACCGGCAGTTCGGGCGACCTCGGCCAGTTCACGGCGAAGGCCGGCGTCGGCCGGCGGGCCATCAAACAAACCACGCAGCAGCCCCTTGAGGTACAGCGGCGTCCCGCCCACGAATAGAACCTGTTTGCCACGGGCACGAATCTCGCCCGCGGCCTGCTCGGCGAGTCGAAGGTAGTCGGCCACGCTGAACTGCCGCCAGTGGGCAACCATATCAATCAAATGATGCCGGACGTCCGTCCGCTGGGCGGAGGTGGGCTTGGCGGTGCCAATGTCCAAGCCGCGATACACGGCCATGCTGTCCAGCGAGATGATTTCCGCGTTTGACCGGCGGGCCAGCTCGATCCCCAAATCGGACTTGCCGCTGGCGGTGGGACCGGTCAAGACCCAGGCGCCGGCCAACCAGGTATTGGGTGTGCTCATGACCGAGGGCAGGCCGGGAACGAACGTTTGCCAGAGTTGAGCAGAAGCCCTACATTTGGCCGCAGGGCGACCGCGAATCCAACCGATTCAGACACCGCACCAACGGGGCGAATCATGGGACAACCATCGGACATTCTGCCGCAATTGATGGCGGTTATCGCCGACCGCAAGCGGAATCCACCCGCCAAATCTTATACCACTAAGCTGCTTTCCGCAGGGTGCGACCGGATTGGCGTGAAAATCATGGAAGAGGTGGTCGAGGTCATCGACGCCGCCCGGGAGACCGGCGACGAGGGGCATCGGCACGTAGTCCGCGAAGCGGCCGACGTGATTTACCATTTGTTTGTGCTCCTGGGAGCCTGCGATGTGAGTCTGGCAGAGGTCGAAAGCGAACTTGCCCGGCGGTTTGGACTGTCCGGATTGGATGAAAAGGCTTCGCGAGGCGCCCCAGGCGACCCGCTATGACTTCCCTCCGGGGCCGTACCGGGATGAAACCACGACATCGAACAACACCATTACCAAACCGAGCATGAACCAAACGCTGCGCATCGGTATTCCCAGCAAAGGCCGGCTCGCCGAGTTGGCGGTCGAGCTGTTGCAACAGGCAGGACTGAATTTCCGCCGGCAGGAGCGTTCGCTGTTTGCGCGGTGCAAGGAGATGCCGGTCGAGATCACGTTCCTGCGCACGGAGGACATTCCAGTCCTGTGTGCCGAAGGGGCGATCGACCTGGGCATCACCGGCAGCGATTTGGTGGCCGAGAGCCAGGCCGAGGTCGACCTGCGGCTGGAACTTGGCGTCGGCGCCTGCCGGCTGGCCATTTGCGTACCGGAAGACAGTTCGCTCACCGGCCCCGGCGGACTGAACGGCAAACGGGTGGCGACCAGCTTTCCCAACATCACGGCGGCGTTTCTGGCCGAACATGGGGCCACGGCCCACGTGGTGCAACTCTCCGGCAGTGTCGAGGTGATGATCTCGCTGGGCGTGGCCGACGCCATCGTCGACCTGATCGAAACGGGCAGCACGCTGGCGGCCAATCGGCTTCGCGTGCTGTCGAACATCGGGCACTACCAGACGATTCTGGTGCAGAACCGCCGGGCCCGCCTGCCGGAACTGGCCCATCGCGTGGTGCGGCGACTGGAGGGGGTGGTGATCGCCCGGGCCTATTCGCTGCTGGAATACAACGTGCCGCGGAACAAATTGGCTGAGGCCGAGAAGATCACGCCGGGTTTTAATAGCCCGACGGTCAGCGCGC
This sequence comes from uncultured Pirellulales bacterium, assembly GCA_964461275.1. GTDB lineage: Bacteria > Planctomycetota > Planctomycetia > Pirellulales > CAYNRE01 > CAYWTU01. The sequence goes on from CAYWTU010000047.1 coordinate 6,303, forward strand.
TGGAAGACGCGCAGTGGTGCGCCGTGCGCGTGATGGTCAAGCGACACGAAGTGATCGAAATCATGGAGCGGTTGGAGGCCTTGGGCGCCTCGGCAATTCTGGAAACGCAGATCACCAATTGCCGTTTGTAGGCGCGGGGGGCTTTTGCTCGATCTAAATTCTCCGAATGAATAACGCCCGCCTACGCCTTCCGCAGCACCAAAACCGGACAGTGCGCCAGCCGGACGACGCGCTCCGCCGTCGAGCCGATGAGCAATCGCCGCAACCCGGTCCGGCCGTGCGACGGGAGCACGATGAGGTCGGCCTTGACGTCTTCGGCGCGCTGGGCAATTTCGTGTCCAGGATCGCCAAAATCAACGTGGATTTGCAGGCCCTGGTACTTGGCGTCCGCCAGCCGTTCGCGAATCGCCTGCTCCGCGTGAGCAGCGCGGGTGGCGTTGTCGATGGTGCTCCAAATAACGCCCGGCTCGGCCGGGTCCAAGTCGGGCAGAACGTGCACCACGTGAACCCGCGCGGCGTCGCCCGCCAACGTCAGCGCCGTATCGATGGCCTCGATCGACTCGTCCGAAAAATCAATCGGCGCCAATACGCATTGTTTGGGCAGCCAGGACATGGATCGTGTCTCCCTTGAGGGACGTTGAATTAGGCGAAAAGGATGCTCACCGCCGCGGCGCGATGCGGCCCGTCTTGTAGTCTTCCCAGTATTCGTTCAGCGCTCGCTTGACCTTGCCGCTGAGTAAGATGACGCCCAACAGGTTGGGAATGGACATGGCCAAGATCATCAAATCGCTGAAGTCCAGCACGTTCTGGGCGGTAACGATTGAGCCCAAAAACACGAACGCCAGGAACAGTAACTTGTACACCATGTTGGTGCGCTGGCCAAACAGATGGCTCCAACAGCGCTCGCCGTAGTAGCTCCAGGAGATGATCGTCGAATAGGCGAACAGAAACACGGTTAGGCACAGCGACCAGCGGAACCCCCACCACACGCCGCCGAACGCCGCCGCCGTAAGCGCCGCGCCATTGGCGTTGGCGACGATTTCCTGATTGGCCGGTTCTTTCAGCACGCCGGTCACCACAATGACCAGCCCGGTCATGGTGCATACCACTACGGTGTCGATGAACGGTTCGAGCAATGCGACGATGCCCTCGCTCACCGGACGGTCGGTTTTCGCGGCCGAATGGGCGATCGGCGCCGAACCGACTCCCGCCTCGTTGGAAAAACTGGCCCGCTGAATGCCAATCACCATCACGCCCAAGAATCCGCCGTAGGCCGCCCCCGGCGTCATGGCGCCGTTCCAGATCTCGCGGAGGGCGTCGGGCACGCCCTGCCAATGCGTCCCCAGCACCCACAGCGAACTAATCACATACAGCCCGCACATCAAGGGGACGATCTTGTCGGCCACGGCGGCAATTCGACGAATTCCACCGAGGATTACCAACGCCGTCATGACGGTCATCACCACGCCGTATTGCCAGGGGTTGTCTGCCAAGTGGGGAATTTGCGTTTTGAGCACGCCCAGCGACTGCGCCACTTGAAACGCGTTGCCGCCGCCGAACGAACCGCCGATGCACATCACCGCAAATAGCGTGGCCAACACCGCGCCAATCGGCCGCAGGCCCAGTTCCGCTAGCCCGTCGCGCAGGTAGTGCATCGGCCCGCCGGAAACGACGCCGTCGACGCCAATCTTGCGGTACAGCATCCCCAACGTGCACTCGCTGAACTTGCTGCTCATCCCCAGCAGTCCCGCCACGATCAGCCAAAAGACCGCGCCGGGGCCGCCCTTGATCACCGCAATGGCCACGCCGGCGATGTTGCCTAGGCCGACGGTGGCCGACAGCGCCGACGAGAGGGCCTGAAAGTGAGACACCTCGCCGGCGTCGTTTGGGTCGTCGTAATCCCCCTTGGTCAGCCGAATGGCGTGCCAAAATCCGCGGACATTGATCAGGCCCATCCGCAGCGTGCAAAACGTCGATCCCAGCAACAGCCATAACACAATCAGCGGAATGCTGGCGCCGAAATGCTCCTTGGTGTTGAAGTCATAGAACAAAAACGTCGCCAGCGGTTTCACCAGCACTTCACCGAACCATTGGTCGATTCGCTTGAACCAATCCGGCTGCGGGATGGCGGCCCCCTTGTTGCTCGTTTCGGCAGGCGCTTCGGCGGGCGCCTGTGGATCGACTGGGGAGGCGTCCGGGGACGTGACGGCCACGGACGGCGATTCGTTCTCTACCGCTGGGACGGCCGCCTGCTGGCCGGCAGCGCGATCGGCGCTGGCCACCAACCCAACCAGGGCCAGGGCCAAAATGAATCTCCGAGCGGACCATCGAATGCGGTTACCCAAGGCGACTGCAACGCGTGGTACGTCGAACATGCGGCATTTCCAGTCAGAACGTGGGGGTCTGCTACGGATTGGCGTACGTGGCAGCGGCGCAGAAGGCACGTATTCCGGCGGTCTTTTATCCCAGAAACCATTGCCAGTCAACAATTTGTGGCTGGAAATCACGGGCCGATTTATTTTTGACATAATGGGTTGATAAATATGTCAAAACGTATACGATGATTACAGACGCCAGCAGTACGAAGCGAATTTGGCAGGGCAAGCGGCAGAATCGGGTCGGCAATGAGCACTCTTAGCGAGACTTCCGACACACTTGTACTCGAGTGGCTGCGCCGCTCGCCGATGAGTGTCTCGCAGTTGGCGCGAGCAACGTCGGTTACCGCTACGGCCGTACGGCAACGTCTCACACGATTGACCGCCCAAGGGTTGGTGCAGCGAGAGACTTCGAAAACCGGTCGTGGTCGGCCGGCCCACCGCTATTCACTGACCCGTGAGGCTCGCCAGCAGGCGGGCAACAACTTTGCGGACTTGGCGACCGTCTTGTGGAATGAAGTTCGAGCCGTCAAGGACATTGAAGTGCGACGCGGCCTGCTGGAGAGCGTCGCCAAGGCCTTGGCAGGCATGTACGCCTCAGAGATATCCGGCGAAACGGTGCAGGCCCGGGCCCAGGCGCTGGTGGGCGTGCTGGCCGATCGCAGGGTGCCCTTTGAAAGCGATGGCGCTCAATTGCCGGTGTTGACGGCGTTGGATTGCCCCTATCCAGAGTTGGCCGAGCAAGACCGCGGAATCTGCGCCGTCGAGCGGATCATGGTGGCCGAGCTGCTCAAGACCGACGTTCGGCTGTCGCAATGTCGACTGGATGGGCATGGCTGTTGTCAATTCGAGACACACGCCACGGCGGCGGCGCCGGCAGCTGTTCCGACGCCGGCCGCCCAGTAGCGATGTGACCTACCATCGAATTACGAACCACGACAGGCACGAATACCAACGAATACAAAGGACTTACGGCGACCAGCAGCGGGTAGCCGGAATGCACCCCTGAAGGTACACTGAGCGGCTTGTTTTGGCGGGTAGTTTCGCCCTTTCCCCGTGGGCGTCCCGGCCAGGCAGCACTCGAACCTAATGGTCCCCAGGAGCCGTGTGAATAGCCATGACGCAACCTTGGATTGAAGGCCGTTTTGAAGAGAACGCAATCGTCACCACGGTCGAGCAGGCCATGAACTGGGCCCGCGAGTCGAGCCTGTGGCCGATGACGTTTGGTTTGGCCTGCTGTGCGATTGAGATGATGGCGACCGGCGCCAGTAAGTTCGACCTAGAGCGTTTTGGCGCCGGGGCGTTTCGCGCCACGCCGCGCCAGGCCGATCTGATGATCGTGGCCGGCACGGTCACCTACAAAATGGCCAGCCGCGTGCAGCGACTTTACAACATGATGCCCGACCCGAAATACGTGATTGCGATGGGCGCTTGCACGATCGGCGGCGGCCCGTATTTCAAGTACGGCTATCACGTGGTGAAGGGGGTTGATCTTGTGGTGCCGGTCGACGTGTACGTTCCCGGTTGCCCCCCGCGCCCCGAAGCGTTGCTCGAGGGGATTATGCGGATTCAAGACAAGATTCGCGGTCGCCGCTGGGCCAAGCAGTCAACCGGCAAGAGCTGGGTTGCGTCGGCTGGCCAGATTGGCGAAAAACTGCCCGACGAATTGCCCATTCCGCATCATAGCGGATTCGTGCTCGACCCAGAGCAGTCCCCCGTGTTCGACCACCAGAAAATTACCGGATAACTTTCCTTCGCTTTGATTGCCATGATTGACGTCGCCCGCCCCGCCATGACCGAAACACTCAAGATTGTCGACCTGCACGTCTCGGTTGCCGACAAGTCGATTCTCAAAGGCGTGAACCTGACGATTCGCCGCGGCGAAACGCACGCCTTGATGGGGCCCAACGGTTCGGGCAAGAGCACGTTGGGCTTTGCCATCATGGGACATCCGAATTACGAAGTCACTGGCGGCAGCATTTTCCTGGACGACCACGACATTCTTGCCATGGAGCCCAACGAACGGGCGCGGGCCGGCCTGTTTCTGGCGTTTCAGCGGCCGATGTCCATACCGGGCGTGAAGATGGCCGATTTTCTTCGCCATGCCACGACCAACGTCCGCAAACCGGACCGCAAAGAGGGCGAAGAACTGATTCCGATGCGTGAGTTCCGCAAGGAATTGCGCGACAAAATGGAACAGTTGCGGATGGATGTGGAGTTTGCGCGGCGGTATGTAAACGACGGCTTTTCCGGCGGCGAGATGAAGCGGGCCGAGATTTTGCAGATGGCCATGTTGCGGCCGAAGTTCGCCATCTTGGACGAAACGGACAGCGGCTTGGACGTGGATGCCGTGCGCTTGGCCAGCCAGAGCATCGCCGAAATCGGCGGTGCCGACATGGGCATTTTGATCATCACGCATCACGACAAACTGTTGGAGCACAATCGACCGCAGTTTACGCACGTGATGCTGGGCGGCCGGATTGTCGAGACGGGCGGCCCCGAACTGGCGGAAGAATTGCACCAAAAAGGTTACGACCGGATTCGGACCGCCTATCCGGACGCCGCGGCCGAAGAGGCCGCGATGACGCGGGCCGCCGTGTAGTTCGTGTTGCTTTCGTAGACCAACCCTTGCTAACGAACGTATCGCTAGGCTAGTCAGCCTGAGGATTCCTGCCATGGCCACCGACGTTGTCAAAGCCGATTTCACGCCGGAATCGGGCGAAATCAACAAGTACGACTTCCGCAACGACGAAAACTACGTGTTCAAGAGCCGCAAGGGGCTCGATCGGGACATCGTCTCGCAGATATCCGAAATGAAGCGCGAGCCCGAGTGGATGCGCGACTTTCGCTTGCAGAGCCTGGATATTTTCAATTCCAAGCCGATGCCCAACTGGGGCGGCCGGATCGATCTCGATTTTCAGGACATCTTTTATTACATCAAGCCCTCGGACCGCCAGGAACGTAGTTGGGACGACGTGCCCGACGACATCAAGCGGACGTTCGACAAGCTCGGGATTCCCGAGGCGGAAAAGAAATTCCTGGCCGGAGTCAAAGCTCAGTACGAAAGCGAAGTGGTCTACGGCAGCCTGCGCGAAGACCTGGCCAAGCAAGGCGTGGTCTTCACCGACACCGACTCGGCAATCCGCGACTATCCCGACCTGGTCCGCGAGTATTTCGCGACCATTATTCCCTCGGCCGACAACAAGTTCGCGGCGCTCAATTCGGCGGTCTGGTCGGGCGGTTCGTTTATTTACGTTCCCAAGGGGGTCAAGATCGACTTCCCATTGCAGGCATACTTCCGC
>CAYWTU010000048.1:0-11956 GCA_964461275.1 uncultured Pirellulales bacterium
AGTTGGGGGCGGAGTCAAGCTGTCTAACGACTGCGTTCCGGTTGCGCCTGCCTGTGTCAGCGTACGCGTGCCGCCCCCGGCTCCAGACGGAAGCTTCACGTTAATCATATTAGTTGCGCCAAATGACGTAGTCGTCAAATCCGTCTTTAGAACTTGAATGTTTGCAAACCGTGTTATGGTCCAACCAAGCGCACCTGCTCCTGTATATGGCACGTTGTTCGTGAAGGTGAAGGTATCCAAGACGCCCCAAATGGTTGGAGCGTAGCCGCCCGTCGTACCGCCCGTGGCGCTGCCTGTGTAGGTGAAATTCGCGCAGGAAAACATTGGCGCTTGTGCTGGACAGCCATTGAGCGCGCGGGCGTTGTCGCCAGAACCTCCCGTAAAACTGACAGTCAGTTTTGGCGCCGGATGCGGTACAACACCGAGACCGTTCGTTGTCCACGCCCCAAGCGGGAAGCCCCCAGACTCACTTGTTTGCACATAGGTATTTTCGGTGTCTTGTGTGACGTCTACAACTTTAAAAAATCGTCCGGTTTGAGAAACGGTGCCACCTCCTCCACCGCCAGTCCACGCAACATAGTGACCCGGCACAAGGACGCGTGTTTGGGTTTCAGCATACTGACAACAACCGCTTGCGTTAAAAGCATTCGGTATCGTAATCACACCACCCGACATAGACCATGGGTGTGAAGCCTCATCCGCCCTATCGGCCGGCGTGTTCCGTGTAAAATCCGGCGTTGTACAGTTAGTACAAATACTTTCATCTGACACACCATAAGCGAGCGTGCCGACCTGGATGGTGCTGGTAGCGGTTGAATTCTGAATATTGAGCTTCTTCGGGCTTCCAAACCATGACTCAATGGCTGTGCCGTCAACGTTGATTGTGTCGATGGACGAACTCTGAACATTGATCTTTTTAATTGAGCCGCCCGTAATGTTCCACGTTCCGACGATTTTGTCGGTCTCTATTTGGCACGTCGACGCATCGACGTTAATCCAAGTATGGGTCACATTCTGCGTCGGGATCGCGCAATGTGCCCCGACCATTTTAACATTGCGCCACGTGATGCTACGACCGTTTGATGTGGTCTGCCCATTCGGAGTAATCAACGACAGGTCTTTGAACTCGAGTGTCGTTTCCCACGTTGGGTCAAGCACGTAGATGGTAGCTGGGCCACCTTGGTCAACTTCGAAAATATTGCGACCTGTGTTATACTGCGGCCACGTGGATTTGTATTGATTTACAAATGGAGCATCTACACAGACTTCATGTGTAGTTGAATTGGTGCTAACAACCGTTCGGTATTCAAACCAGTGCGGATTGCTGGGGTAGCCGTACGGCGCTCCGTAGTACGCTTGGTTCGCCCAGCCCCCGACCATAATCTTTGAGCCAATCGGGAACATCGACGTGCGGTCACCGCCGCCAGTTCCACCACTGGTATAAGCTCCATCAAAGGTCATTTGGAACAGGTCAATATCAGTTCCGTTGATGACTTTGATCCAAAAGAGCCCATTCGACCGCTGCGGAAGTTGTCCCTGACCTACTATGTTGTTTAAGAGCAGTGTGTCGCCGGAGGCGAGACCAGTCGTTGAGCTGAGCGTAACTCGTATGTTGGCTTGTGACTGATAACGCCCACTGCCGCCGGTCGTCGTACGATTGCTGAGTTGGTAGGTCCCGACACCACCCGGCGTGCCAGTAAGTTGTGACTTGATGTTCGTGGGCGCACTCAGCGAACCGCCAGTACCGTTCCACGAACCGCCGCCGTAGACGACTTGGCCAACAGCCAAGGTTCCGTCTTCTACAGAGGTGACGGTTAGGACGCCGGTATTAGCCGCAATGCTCCCCGTGTATGAAGCCGGGGCAGTGAACCAACCTCGTAAACTTAGGTTGGTCGATACTGACATGGCGTACGTGCCGACCCCGCCGACACCAGTGGTGCCGTTCGTGCCGTACGGCTGCACGGTGTTGAAACCTCCGGGGTCACTGGTGACGTTGCCGACTATCGCACCGGGAACGATCGTGCCAGAGGCCACCGCCGTCACGGTCATGGTGGTGCCGGACGTACTAGCGGTAAATTGTGATGTGAATGGAAAACTTGGTTGGACGTTGGAGACGGTGACAGCAGGCGTCGTTTTCAAAACAACGCAGCTATCTCCTGGGTTTATGGTGTTCGTCCGTACGCTGTGAAAGGAATCATTGAACTGACCAGACCCGCCCAAGAGCAGGCCGCCAGCACCAGCTAGACCAGAAGTCGACAACCCGTTCCCGGCTACGATAAGATCGCCGATTCCTTTGAAGGGAAACTGCAAAGAAAATATGCTACAGTTCCCAGGTAGGTTGAGTTGTACAGGCGTCGTATTTTGAAATGCTGCCTTAAAAGTTGCGAAGGCCGCGCTGTCATCGGTCCCCCACACAATGTCAGCACCGTTTGCCGACCGTGGGTTGAGAATGTCGCTACCGACGACGATGTTTTGCGCGTCGGTAAAGCTTGCAATGGTCCCAAGGTACGTGCCGCCGCCCGCTCCTGCGCCACCGATCGCAATCGACTTGCCAACGTCCCCGCTGGCGAAGATACTCGTACTGACAAAGACGTTGCGGTTACCAGTCCCACTGGTCGTGACCAATGGCTGGGAATGCTGGGTGTTGCAGGTCGCGCCGTAGTCTACGACTAGATTTTTCTGAACACGACTGGAAGGTGGTTCAGCGTAGGTTTGGAAGATGCCAAATGTGGCGTGGGCGGAGCCAGCAATTCCCGATAACGCTGCAACCGTGAGAATAAATTTCCGCATTAGCCACCAATGGTCCGAGGAGTGGCAGCACCTCCGCCAGAGGGAGGTGTAAAATTGATGTTGGTATTGCGCCCGATGTTCAAAGAATTATTAGCAGTAATCGCATTGGTGGTCGCCGTTATGCCGAGCAAGAGACACCAATTACATGTCGCCCCCCCGCCGGAGAGTGCGAACGTGAATGGTGACGTTTGACTATCGGGAGCTATATAAAGAAGCGACGTACTTGAAGATGTGCCCCCCGAGAAAGATAACGTCCCATTGATCGTCCAAGTGCGTCCACCAGTAACTTGAATATTGTTCGGTGATCCAATCGTCAAGTTGCTAATGGTGAGGTTGGTGGTATTGCAGCCCCACCCCGCGCGATTAAGTAACGTGGTTGTTGACGGATTGAAGGTAATGTTGTTGTACGTAAAAGCGCTGCCAAACCAGCACAACGCGGTTCCCGCAGCCCCGCCATTTTCCAAGATAAGAGACGAGGTATCCGGGTTCTGCGTCAGGTTCGTTGCACCCGTCACTTGCCAAACGCAATTGGTCGTTGACGGCCTGCCGCAGGTCCAGGTGCTGGCGCCGAGATTTACCGTGCGCGTGCCAGCACCGTTATTTGTAAAAGTGTCCAGTTGTACGGTCGCCGTGTCCCCGGAGTTCCCAAAAGTACCAGTGAACGCAGCAACATTCAGCGTGGCAACCGTCCAATTGACGTTGCGTGTGATGGTGCCACCACCCGAATTGATGTCGAATGTGGCGTTGTCAGCGGTCGAATTCGGCCAACCACCAGCGGCGGCACACGCGCCGCCGCCGCCGTTCGTCGCCGCAAACCACTTGGTGGTGTCGTTAATATTTCCGGTACCCCCGAACCAGAAACAATTTGCCGCCTCGGCCCCGCCGGGCAAGAGCGTCAGCGCGAGAAGGAGAAGTCCGAAGAGTTTGTTCATGGTTGGATTCCTTACGGAGCCTGGACGTATTTGACGCTATAAAGCAGCGGCCCGGTGGTCGAGGTCTCTAAGCAGAAATCCACGTTGGTTCCGGCAGTCTGCATCACCGAGGTCTTACCCCCAGCCTGCAACAACACACCATCACCGGCGGTGCCAAACACGAGCCCGTTTGCCGTCGTCGTGCCGCCGAGAACCCCCGCCTTTCCCGTCCCGCACGTGCCGCCGGTTCCTTCGTAAATTCCGACATTATTTATCGCCGATGCTTTTACGAAGATCATGCAGATATACGTCTTATTGCTGGCTGACGGCGTGATGATCCGCGTGGTCGTCGCCGACGTGATAACACCCGTAGCGTAGGACTGCGCGACGCTTTCACAGGCGTTGACTGTGTATGCGCGCATCCGGTCCCAATTCGTACCGTCCCACGCATAATTGTAGTTGATGACGGGCGAGCCGACCCCCGTACCCGCCGCAACGTCGTCGGCGTTGTTGGCCACGGCAGCGAGCGTGTTTGTTACGAAAGCATTGACGCCAGGCACCAGCACGGCCCCCGGCGACGTGCCGTAGTTCGCCATCGCGCCGAGCGTGCCACCGGCCCATGTGTTGGTCGTCATCACGTCGCGGGAAATAGACCGCAGCTTGGCCGACAATGAGCCCGTGGCGCCCGCCGTCACCGCAGCGTCGGCAATAGCACCCTTAGTAACGTCAGCACCGTCGGCAACCGTTACTGCGCCGCCTCCGCCTCCGCCTCCAGAACTTCCACCAAAGTTACTTCCAAGGCCCGTACCCCCCGCCAGAGCTATGACGTTCGACGCCGAGCCCGTTTGGTTGATGCACGCCGCGGTCGTTGCAGAACCCACCGTGAGGAACACCGTGGCGCCAGCACGTACAATGATTTTGTTCGTGGTTGCCGTTGAAGCCCCGTTGGTGATGACGCAACTTACGTCAACCGCCGAGGTATTTTGAAACGCCACGTCGGTGCCGGTCGGCAGCGCCGTCGAGGCAGAAGACGCCGCCGTGGCCGTTAGCGTCGTGTAGCTACCGTTCGGCGTGAAGCCCGAAAGTGACGCCGAGATGGAGCCGGTAAGACACAGCCGTCCGTCGGGGAGAAGCTGAAGCGGGCGCCCCAGGTCATTTGCGCTCCACGCCGCCGAGCCGCATGTGGAGTAAACCCGCGTCTGCTGTGCATCGGCGTCTTTCGTCGGAAGTAGCGCAAGGAGCGCCAACAATGGTAGCGTCAATAAACTCCTGCGCATGATTTGCTCCTAATATGCAGGCGGCTGAGGTGCAGTGGCGTTATTGCCAGTCTGCGTGGAAGAGTTCGCGCCCGGCAGGGCCGTGTGGGGCATCGGGATAACGTTGCCGGCTTGGACTTGACCGTCGAGGCTCCCGTCGGGAACGACTTGGACTTTAAACTGGTTTATGTTCTTCAGCCCGGCGAGACTGGCGACCCACGAGAAAATCTTCACCCAGTCGTAGCCCATCGCGACCTGCGGCGGCATCATCCGGAGGGAGCCAAGCATGTCTTTCCACAGATTCGCTTGGGCAGCACGGTCAACAGGAAGCGTTCCGTCGACGGGGGAGAAGTTAAAGAACCCCATGATCATGTCCGGCGTCACGTTCATGAACTTGGGACCAGCGCCCAACGCGAGGTCGCCAACGATTTTGAACTTTTGGTTTCCGTCGTACATCTGTTGAGAGTTTTGAACGAGCTTCATCGAGTGCGCGGAGAAGCCCCAGGCGCTCATATACTCGGTATTGGTTTTCAAGCGGTTCGTCCCGAAGCCCGCGGCAGTTCGCACCTCGGTCGCCGTCTTGCGGCCTCCGGTATTCAACACACCCATGATCTGGTCGTTGATACCCAATGCTCGTTCACCGAGGCCGAACATTTGTTGGAGGTCCTGCATGTTTGACCTGGTGACGTCGTTCACCGGAACCTGCATAAACATCGAGCGGATATCGGTTCCGAAGGCCTCGGGGCGAAGCCGCCAGATAAAGCCCGGCTGGCCGGACTCTATGTCCTTCAACACCAACTTCGACGGGTCGACGATAAACTGGTTGTTGAGCGTTTGCCGCACGTTGTAGAAGTGCGAATTGAGCAGCCAATCCATCGTGTCTTGGATCGGCTTCATGATTTCGGGAATGCCACGCGTGACGTCGGAATAGCCTTCCACCTCGGGTTCGAGGACGGAGAAAGGAAACTTCCCGTGCATGTAACCCAACGGCGTGGCGCCGATGATGAGGGCCATGTCTTCGGTAATGGTGAAGCACCATTTTTCCGGGTAGTTCGAATCACCCACGCCCCATTCACGAGGACAAAGGTCGACGTAGAACTCATACGCAAAGACGCCTGACGGGTGATTAACGGGCTTCCCATTCGCCCCCTCACCCTTCCAGTCCTCGGCAATTTCAATCGTTGCCCACTCGGGGCGCTTCAACTGGTCGGAGGACTCGTCAGAGGCCTTGGCCGTAGCGTGGCGTGGCAGGTCGTCGACGTTCATATAGTGGCCCGCCGCCTGTCGGCGTTTGACGTCGTTCCACACCATCCGCTTGAGGCAAAAGCAGAACTCCCCGGACTGGAAGTTCTTCATCGTAACGCGGGGGTCTTTCCAGAAGTCAAACGGCGAAACATTGTAGACTTTATTGCCGCGATATCCCTCGAGTTGCACGGTGGCCTGATAAAGCGTCTTTTGGCCGGTGGTGGGGTCGACCATCTCGGCGAGCTGTCCGTAAGCAATGGTCTCGACGTCCCAATATTCCCCCAAAATGCCAACGCCGTATTTGCCGGCGTCGTAGAACCACACATAATAGGGACCGAGCAAACGACCGACTTCGGCTTGGTAGTCGATCAGGGCTTCGATGGCTTGGACTTGGTTCTCGCTCTCGCCGTGGCGTCCGGAGTACTGGTGAACCGGCGAGCGCCCAAAAAACACCGACGTCCAATACGTGTGGGCGGACATCAAGAGGGCGTAAGAGTAGGGGAGCATAATTGTGGTGTAGGTCGGCTTACCGTCCTTACGACGATTGCGGCGCGTGGCGTCAGCTTCGCTTTCTTTCACGTAGGCGAGCGTGCGTTCCTCGGCATTGCGCCAAACGTCGTATTGCTCCGTGCGATCCTTTTGTGCCATGCGGATGCGCGACGAGATCATCGCAACCAGCTTCTGGTGCAATTGGGAATTCTTAGCAATGCGGAGTGTGGGCAAATTACGGCGCTCCTCGATAAGCCTCAAGCGACTCCACGTTGTCGGAGGCTAACGCGTCGTCGCTTGTGGTGGCAAACGGATTGATAAGGGCGCCAAGGGCGATCGAGCCAGCGTCTAGCTCATCGTCGTGATCGGAGGCCGGGTAGTTTTCAAACTGTTCAATAAAGGGTGTGTCGGTTTCACGAACAAAGATGTGGCCGTGGGACGCCGTCCCGGCGAATGTAGAGCGGATGCGGGCGTATTTATTTCCGCCGATAAAGGGGAGAATCTGGTAGTGAATGCGGCGCTTCTGCATTTCCTTTTCTAGAATCCACTTTAGGACTTTCTGGTACGCCACCGTCTCGACGGCCCATATCATCGGCCGCCACTTACGCGCCATCTCGAAGGCGTTGGTGATGGTCCAATCAGGATTCTCACCAAGCGAGGCCCGACGCTCGAGTAGATAGTAGTCTTGGCCGCTGCGCCCCCACACATGGATTACTTCCCAGTCTAGGCCGACCATACCTTTAGCCACCGCGGCGTCCGAGGCCGGCGGCGTCGGATCGATGGAGAGGATAGTTTGTAGGTTGGACGGGGGCACCGTGTAGTAGTTCAGCCACTCGACGCGGAAATTACTCTGCTCTTTTGAGGTGAGCTTGCACTCCATCTCGCGAGTAAAGGTCGAGAGCGTATTGGTCTTGACGGCGGCGCGTTTCTCTGCGCGTAGGTCGGGCGTGGCGAATCGCTCGGGCCAGCGGGACACTTGGCGGTCGACCTCAAGATTCTCCGTCTCCGGCGTCCAACAACCTACAATGTGGGTCTTCCACAACGGGTCGCGCCGGGCGAGCATCGAGACGTCTTCGCGGTGCTGCGCCGTGACGAGCATGACCATCTTGGCATTGGGTTCGTCAACCACGGGGGCCAAGCTTCGCCGGAGGGCGCCGTGGACAAGATTGGTCGTTTTCATCCGCTGTTCGAGCGTGGCGCAGTTCTCATCGTCCAGTATGTCGTCGCAGACGATTAAGTCGGGCCGCCAATCGTCAAAGTTAATACCGCGGACGTTTCCGGTGATGCCGGTGAAGATGCAGTAGATGGATTCGTTGAGGGTTCCGTGCTCGATAACGAACTCAGTATCGGTCCAAGGAGTACCTGGTCGTAGAGCGAATGCTCCGGCCCAGAGACGATTTCGCTCAACTTGACGACGTAACCACTTTCCGCTGCGAGCCGCGCTACTCTCGCTCTTGCCCACGTAGAGGATGGTTTTTGACACTCCATAGGCAATCCGTTTGGAAGTGAAAACCCTAGCGAGAGTTGTTTTTCCTCCTCCGCGGAAGATTTGCTCATTCAGGTACCTCGTGGTGGGGTCGTCGAGGTCGCGCCAGAGGTCACGCTGAAAAGCCGGCGAGGCTTGGCGGAAGGTGCGGGGGAAAAAAGTCCGCGCGTAGATTTCGTTATCTACGGCGGCGAGCCGAACGAGTTCTGGAAGCGGGACTTCGGTGCTCATGTGTGGCGGCTTAGTAAGAATGCGGCGAGGGGAAAAAGCAGAAAGCGCCATTCGCCGGTAGTCAATGCGGCGAAGCCCCCGGCAACACTGACGCCCATCAAGGCAAGACCAAAGTGGTATTTTAGATTTTCCACTGAAGTACTCCTACCGCGTCAATCGGTAGCTTGTGGAGAGATTGGCAAAGACTGTGAGGGGCGGGGAATTTCACACTGGGGTCATAGCTTCGGCAAATCTCGCAGCGAAGGATTCGCGGGGCGGGACCGACCATCTGCCGGATAACTGGCGTGTATAAACGCTCAAGCTGCCACCAAGCCCGCTCGGTGTGGGTGAGTTTGATTTCGAGGATGGCTATAGAGGTGTCGGAGAGCCGAAGGATTCCGTCGGGAATACATCGATGGAGTCCGGTTCGATCTTCGAACAATAACGGTACACCTGAGACGAATAGACCGGGATAGATGGCCTCAAGGCAATCTTGAACTCGTCGTTCGTAGGCAAGACCAAGACGTTGCGCGACAGTTCGTCCGCCGCTCGGAGGAAGAGTGTCACCAAATCGGACATTCGAGGGGGTTCCTTTTGGCAAATAGAGGCCCCGCGGCGGCTTGTGGTCCCTACTCCACTTACCGACCGCGGGGCGCCGGGCGGAGCCTGTGAGGCTGCCCGAACTGAGGGGAGAAAAGTCTGTTGCGAGGGTCATGCGAGGTCGTCGGCTGGATCAGGCGCAGGGGTCGCTGCGGGCGGCGCCTCTGTCGGCGTCACATCGATCATACGCGGAGCTTGGGACGCCCGTAGTGCTGTGCGGGCGGCTTCGAGGTCGTCGAGGCTCACGGCGACGGGCACCACGGTCTGCGGCGCGTTGTTGACGACAACGGTTGGCACGGCCTTCTCGGCGGCCTTTTGGGTGAGTTCGACGGCTTTGAACAGATCACCGAGCGGGATGGAGTCTCGTTTTTTCTCGAAGCGTTCGAGGATCATGTCGAACGATTTGTCGGCGACGTTTAGCATTTTTGTCTGGACGGCCGTATCGAGGTCCTTTTGGTACTCGCCGCGCCGCTGACGAAGATAGGCTTGAAAGGCGTCGGAGTTGATGATGATCGAGATCGTCGACGGGGCGCGCTTGAAATAGGCGGCGATGTCGTTTTGGCGCGCCGCCGGATGGGCGATCATGTAGTCGGCCAGGGCCTCGTACCACCAGCGCATCCGACGTGCGCGAGTGGCAAGGGTTGAGGCGGCGAGTTGGGCGGGCGCGGAGGGGTTCACGTAGGGATTCCTTTCGGCAGGGTTCACATTAAGGCGCGGGGAGGAGGGGTTAACCGCGAAGCGGTTAACGGGGCGGTTTACTTTTCCCGACTTCGCGGGCCGGGAGTGGCCGTAAAAAACGAGGCCGCCCCCGGGTGGCTGGGGTGACGTACGGCCGGGGCGTGGCCGCGTGGTGCGGTGCGGCAACGCGGCCAGTGCGACGCAACATAAATGTGGTGATCACGATCATGTGATTAGCATTCGTACTGGCGCGATGTGGTGGGGGTTGCGTTTGTGGTGGGAATCGACTAGGTTATGGGCACGGGCAATCAAGCCCGCAAATAAGGAAGCCAAGATGACCGATACGACTGTAGCTCATGACACCGCCCCCGCCACCACGCGCGCCAGCGTGGCAAAGCACGAGCTGATTGCCGCCCCCGGCGGGGAACACACCAGCATCGACGCCGCACTGGGCATCCGATACACGGATCGTGAGTCGGGGCAGGTTTTTGAATACATGATCCCTGGCGCCACGGCGGGCTCGCCGATTACCATGCTGGCGCTGTTCGGCGCAAAGACCAAGGCGACCAACGAAGCAAGCCGCGTGCGCAACGGGAAAGACGGCGACACCACGGCGCAGTTCGAAGCCATCGATGAGGTGTTCGAGAACATCACCAAGGGCGTGTGGCGCGAAAAGGCCGAAGGCGGCGGCGGCTCGCGCACGGACAAGGCGATCTTGGCGGCCGTGCTGGTCGAATGGCTCGAGGGCAAAGGCAAGCTCAACGGCACGGTCGACACGTACCAGAATCGGTTGGAAACCGAGGATGGGTACATGAAAAAGGTCCTGTCCAACGACGAGGTCAAGTCGCTTTACCGCCGTAAGGTCGGCAAGACCGGCCCGGCTGCGGACGACCTGGCCTAGGGTGTTTTAACCGCCCACGCAAAACTAGAGGCGGCCTACGGGCCGCCTTTTTCATGTGGCGTAGGATGCCCCTAGGATCGCCACAGATCGCCGCCCATGCGTTGGCGTGGCGAGTCGCTGCCATGGCCGCCACTCGCCAAATCCGCCTCTGTGTACCCGTACATGATCCCCGTGCACCGACCGCGTGCGGTGGCCCCGTGGCGAACCCCCGTGCAGCGTGCCCAGCGTCCCCACGCTTTAGCTGGACCCCCCTGCCCCACACCGGGCGGTTAAGGGTACCATTGTTCGCCCCCTTGGGGCCGGACCTCCCTACCCACGACGTCACCCCGTGCGTGAACTCGTTCTTAAAGGGGCGGTTAATTTTTTTTTTTAGTCATACTACTACTACTACTACGACGTCCGGGTATACCTTGACCTCAGTGTCCCGCCCCCACGGGCGGCAAGCGGCAAAAAGCGTATGCGCTGGGGTTCTCGCACGGGGCGCGGCCACGGGGGCAGGCCACGAAGTCGGGCCACGGGGGCCGCGCACGGGTGTTAGGGCCGGATCGGCCCCATCTAGGGTGCGACACTATGCCGCACTAACACCCATACCTGCCCCCTTGCCTGCCACCGCCCCTTGTGCCAAGCTAGAGTCTGGCCGACTCGCGCGCGGGGCGGATCGGCCGCGACGATGGCACCCCGCCCAAGGAGTCCCTACAATGTCCACCGCAATCGCCACGCGCCCCGGCGCGCTTCAGGCCCCCCAATTAGACTACATCCTACTTGACGGTAGTTCATCCATGGCCGACAAATGGTCGGCCACCCTAGCATCGCTGGAACAGTTTATCGACGTTTTGAAGTCCCAAAACATCGCGAGCCACGGCATCTTACACGTGTTTGACTCAAACAATCTGAGCCTGATACATCGTGACGGCGTTATTGGTGACTGGCTCGCGATCACCCACGGCGAGGGCCGCGTAGGACTTCCCGGCGGCATGACGCCGTTGTACGACGCAATCAACCTCATGGGGCGGTCGCTGCGCGATCTCGACCCACCCCGCTGTTCAATCGTCATCGCGACGGACGGCGAGGAGTTCGGATCGCACTACACCGACGCCACACAAGCGCGCGCGATCCTCGACTGGTGCCGCGCCAAGGGCTGGCAAGTGACGTTTTTAGGCTGTGACTTCAACAACGCCCGACAAGCCGCGCTGTTGGGCTCGACACCCCAAAACACCATCGGGGTGCGGAAGGAGATGCTCCAGCTCGCCGGGCGCACGCTGGGGGAAAAGCGCGCCCGTAACGCCCAAACGGGCTCGGACATCAACTTCACCGACGACGAGAAGGAAAACTTCGGTGGGTACTTGACCCATGGCTAAGCGCGAAATTACATTTGTCGTGGACCAGGTCG
>CAYWTU010000049.1:0-11932 GCA_964461275.1 uncultured Pirellulales bacterium
GGCGCGAGTACTTGCGCCAGTCGGCCGCCGAAAACAAGCCGTTCGACCAGCTTGTTCGCGAGATTCTATCGGCCGACGGCGCCGACCCGCGGCGACGAGCGCCCGCGAAATTCTATCTCGACCGCGACGCCGATCCGAATTTGCTCACGCGCGATGTGGGGCGGATCTTCCTGGGGATGGATTTGCAATGCGCTCAATGTCACGACCATCCGCTCATCGGTGACTATGAGCAGCGGCACTATTACGGGCTGTTTGCATTTCTGAACCGATCTTATGCCTTCACCGATCCTAAGCTGAAGCAAATTCAACTGGCGGAGAAAGCCGACGGCGAGGTGGTTTACAAGTCGGTCTTCGAGCCGGAACGCGGTGAACAAAAAACGACGCCGCACATGCCGGCCGATCAGCCGCTGAGCGAACCAACGTTTGAGGATGGTCAGGCGTACTTCACGCCGCCGGCCGACGGCGTGCGACCGTCGCCCAAGTTCAGCCGCAGGGCACAGTTGGCCGCCCACCTGACCGATGCGCCTCCGCCCGAATTCAATCGCAACATCGCCAACCGCTTGTGGGCAACGCTGATGGGCCGCGGGCTGGTGCATCCCGTTGATTTGCACCACAGCGACAATCCGGCCACCCATCCTGAACTGCTGGACCTGTTGGCTCGGTCGTTGGCCGACACAGGGTACGACGTCAAGGCGCTGGTGCGCGAGGTGGTCAATAGTCAGGCCTACCGGCGGAGCAGCGTACTGCCAAGCGGAGTTTCGGAGCGGGCGGCGACGCCCGAGACGTACGCCGTGGCGCCGCTGCGGCACATGTCGCCGGAGCAATTGGCTTGGTCGGTGATGACCGCCTTGGGTGTGGTCGGCAACTATCGCGACGCAGCCCGCAACGAGGCGTCGGCCGACAGACGACTAGGCGAACTGTTGGCGGCGACGCCGGCGGCACAGGCGATGAGCGATGAGTTGGTCGAACAGCGCGTGTATCACCAGCTCTCGGGCTATGAGGCGTCGTTTGTTAATCTGTATGGCGGGCAGCCTGGGGGCTCCTCCGACCCGCAAGACGCCACCATCCATCAGGCGCTGTTTTTTTCTAACGGCAGTTTGATCCAGGGTTGGGTGGCGCCGTTTGGCGGCGGATTAGTCGACCGGCTGGGCAAGACCAGCGATGGCAGCGCCGCTGCCGACGAGATGTATCTGAGCGTGCTGGGCCGCCGGCCCGAGCCGGAAGAAGCGGTCGAAGTTCGGCTGTACCTGGACATGCGGCCGGGCGACCAGCGATTGGCGGCGATTCAGGAATTGGTGTGGGGCTTGTTGGCTTCGGCCGAGTTTCGGATGAATCACTAGGGCATTTGCTGAACGGGAGGTCGTCATGAAATGCGATTACGCCTGCAACACGACCGACCACGCCATCGCTCGCCGTACATTCTTAGGGGGCCTGGCCGCAGGACTAGGCGCCGCCTGGGGCCACACGGGCGCTGTGCGGCCGCTGATGGCGCAACAACTCGAGCGTCGGCAAAAGCGGATCTTGCAGATTTACTTGGCAGGCGGCGCCAGCCAATTGGAGACTTGGGATCCCAAACCGGGAACGGACACCGGCGGACCTTTTCGGGCCATCGCCACGAGCGTGCCCGGGATTCATATCAGCGAGTTGCTTCCCCACACCGCGCAGCAGATGCACAGGCTGATGCTCATTCGCGGCGTCAACACCGCCGAAAACGACCACGGCTTGGGGAGCTACATCGTGCATACCGGCCGCAAGAAGGAGCCTGCCACCGAATACCCGCACCTGGGTTCGGTCGTGGCCAAGTGCTTGCAAACGTCGGACGACCCGTTGCCGGGCTACATTCACATCTCGGGTGGAACCGGGCTCAGCCCAGGCGACGCGGCCTACCTGGGCCCGCGGTACGCTTCGGTGTCGCTGGCCAGCGGCGATCCGCCCCCCAACACCAAACGTCCAGACGGCATGAGCGACCACGGCGAGTTGGTGCGCCATGCGGTGCGGCAACACGCCAACGATCGCTTTGCCCGCCGGCGCCGCACCGCGGAAACGTTGGCTTACAGCAGTTCGTTTGCTCAGGCCGGCGAATTGATGCGCAGGCGCGACATCTTCGACGTTGGCAAGGAATCGGCTCAAGATGTAGATCGGTACGGCACGTACGAGTTCGGCCGACAAATGCTGCTGGCCCGACGGCTGCTCGAGAACGGCATTCCATTCGTCAAGGTCAGCCACTCGAACTATGACACCCACAACGAGAATTTCGACTTTCATCTGGAACAGATCGGCGAGTTCGATCGGCCGTTCGCTTGCTTGATTCAAGACCTGGCCGAGCGCGGCCTGTTGGATGACACGTTGGTGATCGTCAATTCGGAGTTCGGCCGCACGCCGAACATCAACCTGTACTGCGGCCGAGACCATTGGGGCAGCGCGTGGTCGGTTGTGATGGCAGGCGGCGGGATTCAGCGGGGAGGCGTCTACGGTCAAACCAACGCCAATGGCACGGAAGTGGTCGAAGGCCAAGTGGGGGGCGGGCAACTGTTCCACACCTATTTGCGCGCGGTGGGGATCGACTCGAGCGCCTCGTTCGACGTCGGGGGACGCGATCTGCCAATGGCGGATCCGTCCGCCGCGCCGATC
This sequence comes from uncultured Pirellulales bacterium, assembly GCA_964461275.1. Classification (GTDB taxonomy): domain Bacteria; phylum Planctomycetota; class Planctomycetia; order Pirellulales; family CAYNRE01; genus CAYWTU01. The sequence continues at coordinate 2,632 of CAYWTU010000049.1, forward strand.
GACGCGGTGTTGGCATGAGCGATCCGGCAGCTTCCGTCGACGAGCAACCCGCGGCCGCAGCTCCATCCGAGCCACTGCCGATCGACCCGGCGCAAACGCGAATCCTGGCCGATTGGGAGGCGCCTAGCCCGCCCTTGGCCTGCCGATTCGATCCCACCGGAAAGTTCGTCATCACCAGCCTGATGGATTTTTCGCTCCATCGTTGGCAGGCTGACAATGGTCAGCACACGCCCCTAACAGCACACGATAGCTGGTGTCGGGCGATCGGATTCTCGCCCGACGGTTCGACGCTGTATAGCGGCGGGTACGACGGGCGACTGATCTGGTGGCCGGTGACCCACGATAGTCCGCAACCCACGCGAACGATCGACGCGCACAGAGGGTGGATCCGGGCACTGGCTGTCAGCCCCAGCGGCGGCTGGATCGCCACGGCGGGGAACGACAACGCCGTGCGACTCTGGGACGCTGGGACCGGCACTCAAGTCGCCCAGTTGCCGCACGACTCGCAGGTCCATAGCGTGGCGTTTCATCCGCAGGGTGTGACTCTGTATAGCGGTGACTTGAAAGGCAAGGTTCGCGAGTGGGACCTGGCGGCGTTGGCCACGGGGAGCGCCGCGGTCGAAAAGCGTTCGTTCGACGCCACTGCGCTATACCTGTACTTCGGCGGTCAGGGGGTCGATTTTGGCGGCGTGCGGGCGCTGGCCGTGAGCCCGGACGCAGCGTGGCTCGTCGCCGCCGGCACGACCGACGCCAGCAATCCTCTAGGGGCTGTCCACAAGCCGTTGGCGATCCGTTTCAACCTCGCAACCGGCGAGACTTCGCACGCGCACCGGGCCAAGGACGACATCAACGGCGTGATGTGGGGCGTGAATTTTCACCGCGGCAGCGGCCTGTTGATTGGGGCCGTCGGTGGCGGAAGCGGTGGAAAGCTGCTGTTCTTCTCAGCCGAGGCGCTCAACGAGCAGGTGAAAGTCGACCTGCCCAACCTGGCTCGCGATCTGGACCTGGCCAGCGACGGTCAGCGGCTGGTGACCGTGCATCACGACAAGCACGTCCGGTTGTGGACCATGACGCCCAAGCCAGCGGGGTGACGGCATGGTCGCTCACGTCAACTCAGACGCGCTGTCGGCCATGCCCAGCCAGCGGCGGGTGGCGCCAAAAGCCTTGCCCAGCAGTTTGCCCGACAATAGATCTTCGGTGACGCTGGACTTGTGGCTGGAAAAGTTCTCCCACACCGCCTCAGCGTATGGCTGGCTGACCTCGGCAAGCGTGGCATACAACCCCTTATCCCGGACGTCGGTCAACGCCAGTCGATAGTGATCGAGCACGTGCCGATCAAACAGCGTCCCAGCCACCTTAACCGTCGACAACGCGCCGCGGCCGATCGTGGCGACCTTGCCCAGCGAGTGTAACGTCATGGCGCTGGAGACTTCCAGGATGCCGACCCCCTCGCGGTTGGCGACCTCGCGAATTTCTTCCCAGAACCGCTCCAGCTCGCGCTGCGGCAAGACCTTCGTGGCGTCGACTTGGGCCAGCGAGTTGCGGGTCTGCTCGATGGTTTGCCGCAACCCTTCGACCGACAGCGGCGGCGTGTCGAGCGCTCCCGCGGTCGTGCTGCTGGCGGTGGCCACGGCTTCCAAGAGATCGTCGATGTGGTCGATTGTCGAGTCGGCATCGATGACGCCCTGATTCTTCAGTTCGGCGGCTAGCTCTTGCAAATACGACTTCGAGCCGTACGCCACGTCACTGACCACCGCCATCACCGTCAGCGGCGAAACGTGCAGTGTCGCCAGCCAGGCCATCTCCATGAAATTGCCGACGGCCTTGCGGGCCAGAAAGTCCTTGGCGGCGTTGTGCTCGCCGGTCGAGGTGGCGTCGGCGGCCTTCTTGGCGACGCCGCCGACGTCTTCCACCAGGTAGTCCAGCATCTGCCGAACCATCACGGTATAGGTCTTCGAGTCTTGAAACGCCTGTGGCACGAGTTTCTGTGCCGTCTCGCGCAGGGCTCCGCCCAACACCCCCACGCCGCTGCGCAATGTCCGCTCGGGAAGCGACAATCCGTAAAGCAGGTTGTCGAGAAACGACTTCTCGCCGTCGGACAACGGTTCTTCGGTGGGCGACGACATGTCCGAATTGCACGAAAATCGGGGAATCGTTACGGGAGAGCCATGGCAACGGCGGCCGCAAACACCCGCCGCTGCCATGCCACATAGTCTATTCGCCGGCGACGATTAAATCTTCATGGCGCCCAGGCGACGCGGAAACCGCCCCATACGATGGTTTCATCCGGCCCATTGTATCCGACGACCTGCGCTTGGGGGGCGGTCACGATGACGCCCAACACGACCACGCGGTCGCGAACGTGCGCGTCGATCGGCGCCGCACTGAGCACTGGCACTGCCTTGGGCGTGCCAAACAGCACGACGCGGGCCAAGTGCAACTCGCCCTGGCGGCCGATTTCCGTGATCGTGCCGGCCAGCGCTACGCCTTCGCATGACTTTACCGGCTGTTCGAACCGATAGGCCGCCTGCCGACCGAGACTGTTAAGCACGTCCCGACCGCTGGCAACCGCAAGCAGCAGGTCTTGCATCCGTTGCCGGATCGGCTGCGCGTCGTCGGTTGGCTCCACGCGCACCACGGTGGCCCCTTCGGCCAGGCCGCACAACTGCCGATACGCCTCCGCCGGAACGTTGTCCACCCGGCGGCCGTTGCACTGCCGGCAGGGGAGCAATTCGTGCGGCGCGTCGCCGGGCGCCGCGCGCACCACGCCCGACGCGTGGGCCGGGGGACCCACCATGCCTGCGCCGCCGCATTGGCGACAGTGCAGCAGTGCCTCCGACTCCTTGAGGCGCCGCACGAGCTCCGAAAACTCGATAGGATCAGCATTCACAAGTCGCGACAAAGGCTGCTGATTCGCGATCGTTTGTCGATTGGGCGATTGATGTTGCTCGATCAGTTCCGAGGTCGTGGCAAAGACATCCACGGCTGAACTTTGCGACGCCGACGGAGGATCGAAGGGGTCAACCGCGTCGATCATGGGAGGGCTCGTTTGCGAGGCAATCGGTTCGGCCGCGTCGGCGGCGCCGCTGGGCAGTTCGCCCGGCACATCGCCGGTGGCAATGACAGGCGACGCCGGCTGCGCGGGGACCGCCTCTTGCGCCAGGCGGTACGGCTGCTGAAGGCTAGCATCAGTCGATGAAGCTGGCGCCGGAGCCAATTGCTCGTCTGCCGGCAGCGGCGAGGCGTGCTCGACCATCAATGGCAAAGGCTCCGACGGCATGGTGGCCGCAGGCGAGAAATCGCCGGAGGACCGTGCCGGCGGTTCGCTCCGAGCCTGCGCTGCGACCGTCAAATCGGACCAAGCTGGCGAAACCACGGTGGGTTCGCCGGTGACGGTCCGATGGCGCTCGGTATGCGGTACGCCGGGAAGCGGCACTTTAAGCCAATCGAACTGCGGACCGCCCAGCAGGTTGAGCAGGTAATAACCTAGCGCCAATCCCGCCACGCCACCCGCCAGAACTCCTAGCAAATGTCCAACTGCGCTCTGCTGTGCGGGGCGCGCGCGACTCGACGCGACACCGGTGGAAAGCGGCCCAATGACGTGCCCCCCCTGGCCGCTAAAATCCTCGATCACGCCGCCGCAGTGCCCGCAGGTGACGGGCCGGCTGAAGTCCACTGGTCCGCCCAGGGGCGCGGTGGTTTGGCAGTGAGCGCAGCTGAGGAAGATTGGCATGGCGGCAGGTCCGCGGTCAGGGGGATCGTTCCCACATCGGCAGAGTAGGGCTATTTCAATCCATAGAGCGGCGCAAACTTGCCGCGGAGGTAATTCATCAAATCAAAGTGGCCCAAGGGCTTGCCGGTTACGCGACGGACCAGCTCAGCCGCCGGGTAGCGCCGGCCGTGGGCATGAACGTTGAGGCGGAGCCAATCGAGCAGCGGCGCGAACTCTCGGCGGGCGATCAAAGTCGGCAGGTCGACCAGATCGACGCTCGCCTTGGCGAACAACTGCGCCGCCGCCAAATTGCCCAGCGTGTACGTGGGAAAGTAGCCCAGCAGGCCCGCGCTCCAGTGCACGTCTTGCAATACGCCGTCGGCCGCACTAGGCGGCTCGATGCCCACGTAGCGTTTGTACTTCTCATTCCAGGCGCTCGGCAGATCGGCCACCGACAACTGGTCGTCGAGCAGCGCTTGTTCCAGCTCAAACCGGACGAAGATGTGCAGGTTGTAGGTGGCCTCGTCCGCTTCGGTTCGAATCAGCGACGGCCGGACGTCGTTGACCGCGGCGTAGAATCGGTCCAGCGACACGTCGGACAGCGCCTGCGGAAACGCCTGTTGTGCGTCGCCGTACATGCCTTGCCAGAAGGCTCGGCTGCGGCCGACGAAGTTTTCCCACAGTCGCGATTGCGACTCGTGGATGCCCAGCGACGCCGCTTCGCCTAGCGGCAAGCCGAACTCCGCGGGGGGCAACCCCTGCTCGTACAGGCCGTGGCCCGCTTCGTGTAGGACGCCGAAGAAGGCGTTGGCGAAATCTTGCTCGTCATACCGCGTTGTGATGCGGCAATCGTGCGGGCCGAGCGTCGTGCAAAACGGATGCGCCGTAACGTCCAACCGGCCTCGCCGAAAGTCGAACCCGATGAATTCGGCGGCCTGCCGGGCAAAGCGCTGCTGAGCGTCGATCGCGTAACGGCGCCCGAGAATCTCCGGTTGCAGCGATTTGCCAGTTGCGCGAATCTCCGCGACCAACGGAACCAAGGCGTCGCGGAGCCCTACGAGCGCTTGGCTCACGTCCGCCGTCACGGCATACGGTTCGTAGTCGTCCAATAGCGCGTCGTAGCGGCACTGCGCGTAGCCCAGGGCGTCAGCCTGTTGGCGTTTGAGCTCGATAGTTTGCCGCAGAATTGGCGCGAACTTGCTGAAATCGTCGGCCAGGCGGGCCTCGACCCAGGTCTGTTGTCCCACCACCGCCAGCCGGCTCAATTCTTCGATCAAAGTCTTGGGCAATTTGACCTGTTTGTCGCGCTGCCGCTTGAGTTGCCGCGCGACGACTCCCGCCGGGCTGTCCGCGTCGTGCGACGTTTCCGCATACAACTCGTCGAGCCACTCACCGAACCGCGGATCGACCCAGCGGTCGTGCACCAGGCCTGCCAGGAAACTGATTTGCTCGGCCCGATATTCGCCGGCGGCAGGCGGCAGCATCGTCCGCTCGTCCCAATTCAGCGCACTGTCGATCGACGACAGCAACGTCGCCTGATGCACGTGATGGCGACAGCGTTCGTAGAGCGCGGAGACGGTGGACGGTGTGGCCATGGAGGCTGGGCGGAGAGCGATTGGTGAGACGAGCCGCTACTGGTATCCCAAGCTGCGTTCAATCTCGCGAGCTCGGGAGTCGAATCCCCATGGTTTGTCACCGGCACGGCCACGGCGTAGCGGCGCGCTACCGGCCGTTTCGTCGGTCTGAACCTCGGGCCCGCGCAATCGGTGCACAGCGCACCCGGGCGCCGTCGCCGTCAGTGCAGCGCACACGAGCAGGGCGAAGGCCAGTTTGCAGCAACCTACAATCTGCGTCGTTCGTTCCACGGCGTCATCCTTGACGGCCGGCACGCGGCGTTTCAACACGGCTGCAAAACGATGGGTGCGCATCCGGTCGAGCGCCCATGTCGCGTTGCCTAATCGCCGCGAAGTCTCGCAAAACGTCCGTCTGGAGTAAAGGTCGCTTGGCGGCCACTCGCCATGCCAGCACGTCGTTGCTAGCATGGAATCGGCCCTGTTGGTCTCTCGCCCTCCCAAGGAATCGCCGTGCTCGACGTATTGGTGATCGCCCCGCATCCGGACGATGCCGAATTGGGCATGGCCGGCGCCATCCTGCGATTCAAGGCCGAAGGACTGCGGGTGGGCGTGTTGGACCTGACCAGCGGCGAGCCAACGCCGCACGGCAGCCTCGAGTTGCGGAGGGAGGAGACCCGCCGGGCTACGGAGATTTTGGGACTCGACTGGCGCGAAAACTTGGGCCTCGTCAACCGCAGCCTCGAGCACACGCTGGAGGCTCGGCGGAAACTAGCAGGCGTAATCCGCCAGCAGCGGCCGCGGTGGCTGTTTGCCCCGTATTGGGTCGACGCGCATCCGGACCATGTGGCGGCGGTCGAGCTGATCGAGGCGGCCCGCTTCTGGTCCAAACTGAGTAAGACCGACCTTCCGGGCGAGCCGCACCACCCGGAGCGAATTTGGCACTATTTCTGCGTTCACCTGCGGCAAATCGTCCCACCCGCCTTCATTCTGGACATCTCGCCGTACTGGGATCAAAAGCTGGCGGCCATCTCGGCGTTTCACAGTCAATTCATCGCCGGGCGCTCGACCGAATTCCCGACGTTTCTTGACCGCTTGCGCGATCAAGCGGCGTACTTCGGTTCGCAGATTGGCGTGGCTTACGGTGAACCGTTCGCCAGCCGCGAGCCGGTTGGGCTTGGCAGCCTGCGCGATTTGGTGTGAGCGGCCGCCGCTCGTTGGTTCACTCCGCCTCGCCCACCTCCACGTCGTCGGCTACGCCTGGATGCGCGCTGAGCAACTCCTTGGCGCGGGCGACGTCGGCCGCGGCCACTTGCAGTTTGGCCTGACCCAACATGCCGCTGAACAGTGCCGATGCGTTCTCGTCCGCGATGAACGCCGACACACCTTCGTCGGCCAGAAAATTCTTGGCTGTCTCGGCTTCGAGCGCGCTGGCAAAACGGGCGACGGTGACAAGTTCGGCAGACATGGCAAGTACGCTCCAATTAGGTAAGGGCGGGGTTGACGCTGGCATTATCCGCAAGCGTCGTGCCAGCGCAGGTCATTGTATGGGCATTCCTTAGCCCCCCGTCAATGACGGGGGGTCGGATGCGCCAATGCCCGCTACCCGCCCGACCCATGGGCCGCGTTGCCGATGTTTCTGACCCCCGGTGAATGACCCGGTGGCTAATGCTAATTCTGACCGGGCCGTTTTTCGCACAGGCGAAACTGGAGAAACTATGCCGATTTTGCCGATAACGCGGGCGACGCTCCCGATCCCATCATTACCCTTGAGGCCAGATCGTGCGCACGGCACTCGGCAATCTGTGGCTCGCTGCCATAACGGCGACGCTCGTGCCGCTCGTCGGCTGCGGGGTCATTCCACAGGTGGCGCACCAACCGACGGTCCATAATCCGTTCCCGCAGTTGTCGCGCGTAGCGGTAGCTCCGTTTTTCAATCTAAGCACGGAGCCGACGGTCGACGGTCGACGGTTCGCCTTGGCCTATTTCAATGAATTGCAGGCGATCCGTGGGTTCGAGGTGGTGCCGATCGGCGTGGTGGAACAGGCGCTTTTGGCGCATCAACTCGACCTTGAGGGACCGGAAGAGGCCCGCCGATTGGCGGAAATTCTCGGTGTCGACGCAGTTGTGATTGGCGCTGTTACCGACTTCAGCCCCTACACGCCTCAGCGCTTGGGACTGAAAGTGGAATGGTATGCCCGCAATCCGTGCTATCACCCGATTCCGCCAGGCTACGGCCTACCGTGGGGCACGGCCGAGGAGGAAGAGATTCCCGAATCGCTGATTTTTGAGGCAGAATTTGCGTTAGCCAAGGCGCAACTGGAAACCCAATCGCCCGATCCGCCGCTGTCTACTCCCTCAACGCAAGGCGCTGCGCCGATCATGCCGACTCCCGAGGAAGTCGAGGGGCAGCCGTTGTCCTTTGACGCGCCGGTCGAGAGCGATGGGGTCGCTATGACCGATACGCCCGAACCACCCGGTTGGCCCGACCCCCGCGGCTTCGTGCCCCCGCCGCCGAGCCCCCAGCGGCCCGCGTGCCAGCCCTCCAACCGGCCCGTGCTCTCCCATACCCGCATTTATCACGGCAATGACGCCGATTTTACAACGGCGCTAGAAAGCTATCACTACTTCCGCGACGAGCAGCGTTTTGGCGGTTGGCCAAGCTATCTTCAGAACAGCGAGGATTTGATCCGATTCTGCTGTCATCTGCACATTGCAGAGATGCTGACCGCCCGGGGCGGGGCTGGAAAAACCCGAGTGGTGTGGCGTTGGCCGAAAAGCCGATAAGACCCAACGGGTAGACCAGGCAATCTGGGATAGGCCCGTAGCGGGGATGGACCTTCGCTGGCAATCTGGTCGGCTAGCGTCGCACCGCGACCTAGCGCTGCACTTAGGAGGGCGCACTACGTGAGTCAAGACATCAATGTGTTGGCGCTGGTCAAGGGCACCGAGCGGTACGTCTTTCTATACGACGACGCCAGCCGCGCGGAAACGTTGCGGGTGTTGGGCCGCTATGCCTCGAACCCCGAGTTGAGTTTTACCTGGTACGACGCGGCAGTGCTGAGCCAGAAGATCCGCCAAGAGACGGTTCGGCCCACGGTCGAACGACGGTTTGGCATGCCCGCCCAGACCGACTTGGAAGAACGGTCGTAAACGCCGACAGGTTCGTCCAGGGCCGTTGTCGCCTACACGCTTATGTAGATGCTTATGGCCACGGCTACGTCTCGCGCCGCCGAAGGCTCGTCGGCCGAAGCGGCGCCGGCAATTTCGCGTTTGCCTGCGCTGCAAACGGCCGTTGATCGGTTTCTCAAGTATCTCAAGGTCGAAAAAAACGCCTCGCCGCTGACCATCAAAAGCTATCGCGAGGACCTGGACGCGCTGGCCGAGTATCTGGAATTGGTCCGCCATCGCGGTGACCCGGCTGCGCTCAAGACGCTGGACTTGCGGGGCTATGTCTCCGCCATGCACGACGCAGGTTACGCCCGGTCGAGCATTTCTCGCCGACTGGCGTCGCTGCGGAGTTTCTTGCGGTTCGGGCAGCGCGAGGGGTGGACCAACACCAACGTCGCCAAGCCGCTGCGCAATCCTCGCCGTGATCGCAAGTTGCCTCACGTCTTATCCAACGACGAAATGGGACGGCTGCTTTCGGCCCCGCCAGCCGGCGATCCGCTGGGGCTCCGCGATCGCGCGATCCTGGAAACGCTGTATTCGGCCGGGTTGCGCGTCAGTGAACTGGTGGGGCTGAACGACGCCCACCTCGATCTTTCCTCTGTCGTGGCGACCGAGCGCGGCAAGGGCCGCAAAGAGCGCAAGGCCCCCATCGGCAGCTACGCCGAACGGGCTCTGCATCGCTGGATGGAGGCCCGTAGGCTCGATAAAGCGCTGCCCGGCAATAAGATTGCCCCGGTCTTCGTCAACCGGTTTGGCAAACGGCTGACCACCCGCAGCGTCGGCCGAATGCTCGAAAAGTACCTCAAGCAAACGGGCCTGGACCGGCGGACCTCGCCGCATACGCTAC